>PAJK01000008.1 GCA_002706025.1 Oceanospirillaceae bacterium | reverse complement strand
AGCTGGGGGGCGCCTTGCCGGCCCGGGGGATAAGTTCCCCCAGGAGGCATAAGGCTTTGCGGCATTAAAAGCCGTTTATCAAAAGATCCCATTTAAACTGTGGGACAGCAGTGGCCCGGAAGCCGCTTTTCAATTACCTTTAAAACATGCTGTCAGAACTGCGGCAGCGCGCTGCGATCGCTGTCATCTAACGTTGGCCAGTCATTGACAGCACCACCCTGAGTAATCAGCAACCAGGGTTTTTGCTGTTGCAGAATGGCGCTGCGGAACAGAGCCAGAATATCTTCTTTACTGAGTTTCTCTACCTCGGCTGCAATCGCGGTGGTGGTGTCGAAACTCCAGCGTTCGCTTTCAATGTCGCGCCAGAAGCGTCCGGCTTTTTCGTTCATGTTTTTCGGTTTTTCCAGCAGCAGCGTAATCAGACCCTGACGGTAAGAGGCGAACTCTTCATCGCTCATGGCTGCCAGGGTTTCTTCATAGCCGCTGAAGAACGCCAGGCTCTGGTCGATAATTTCCTGCGGAGATGACGACGGCGACTGCACGATAAAGGCCAGTGCCGGAACATCACGCTGCGGATACGGCGTGGCGAAAACCACATAGCCCATCTGCAGTTCGGTACGGATACGCTGGTAATAAGGTGAACTCAGAATCTGGCCGAGCAGGGAATAGCGGGCGCGGTTTGCGTCGCTGGTATCCTGACCCTGAACATACAGCAGAATGGCTTTGTCCTGATGATCCAGCGTCAGATTTTTCTGGTGTTTACCATCCGGCACTTTGACGATGGCTGACCGTTGCAGGAACTCCGCGCTGGCGGGGAAGTGCTGATTAACAATATCAGCCATGGCCACCGCTTTGTCTTTGCTCATGGTGCCGTGTACAAACATCTGTGTGGCCAGTTGTTCGTGTACCTTCGCTGCAAAGTCCATGACGTCGGAGCGGGTGACATCCGCCAGTGCGTCAGACAGCTGTACCGGATCAAATGAAGGCTCATGCAGCCAGATTTTCAGTACATCCAGTTCACGTTCATAAGGTTTATTCTTCAGCTGGTTATCCAGACTGCGCTGCAGCGATGCCTTGTAACGGCCGAAGTTATCTTCGCTGAGGGTAATGCTGTCCATTTCCTGCAGAATACGCTCAAGCAGTTCCGGCATTTTATGCTGATAACCACCCAGCACCAGTTGCAGACCGCGTCCGGTAGCGCTCAGGCTGTAATCCAGACCGGCTATTGATGCCGGATAGCTGTAGGTGTTCAGAGCTTCACGTACGGTGCGGGCGTAGAGCTGGGCCAAGACCCGCTGACGGGCAGAGTCCTGCACACTGGCTTTCTGAATCTGCAGCACAACCCGGGATTTAGGTTGCTCAAATTCGTGTTCAGGGTAATACCAGAGGCGGCGGCCAGGCTCATCAATAATGGCCTGTGGATGTTCCTGTGCTTCGCCGGCGTGCAGTTCAAAGTCCGTTGGAATAAACGGGTTTGCCGCTGGCAGATGCAGGGCATCCAGTCCTTCGGTGGTGGTTGCCGGATTGTAATCCGACGGACGGATACGGATCGGCGTGCCATACCATGGATCGGTCATATCGGTAACAACGCCCGGAGCAATCAGAGTACGCAGCATGCTGTTAATGCTCAGTGCATCCACATACGGCTGCATGACTTTCTGTGGCGCAGGCTGCCAGTGGTAGTCGCCATAAATCGTGTCATTCAGCGGATAAACCTGCATATTGCTGCTCAGACGCACGGCGTAATCAGACAGACGACCGTGTTCCTGGAAGCGGAATGCCAGCTCGCTGAGCTGCTGCTGTTCAGTAAAGATGTAGTCTGGCAGTGGTGCCGTTTTCAGCAGATCGATGTAATACATCAGCGCCTGAGTGATGTTATCAACGTGCAGCAGACCCAGCTGCGTCAGACGGATCTGTACGACCAGCGTGGTTTCAAATTCGGTGCCGATGGAGCGCCCGGCACTCAGGCCTTCCGCCCAGCCTTTGTCTTTCAGAAACGCCAGTAAACTGCCTTCACCTTCGTGGCCAATCAGACTGGAAATCACCTGCACTGGCTTATATGTATAAACCGAACGGGTTTCCGGCATGGCGAAGGTAAACTGCAGACGACGGATTTCTTTGACCGGTTCAATGTTCATATCCAGCGGCAGCTGGTTGGCTTTGAACAGCGGTGGTCGTTCTGCTCTCGGCTCAGTTTTATGCACAGGTACGTCGGCAAAATGGCCGCGGGCCCATTGTTCCAGCTGATCCAGCGGGTAGTTACCGGCCACTACGGCCGTCATGCGTTCTGCGGAGTAATGTTTTTTATAAAAGGCGACCAGATCATCGCGGACTTTGTCGCCTTCACGGTCGGACAGGGTGTCCAGATTACCGGTAGCAAAATGCGCATAGGGGTGCTGAGGATTCATCGCCATTTTTTCAGCCGAGTAAATGCGGCGGAAATCATCTTTCAGTTTGGCGCTGTATTCCGCATGCACGGCATTTTTTTCACGCTCGACGTAAGCTTCATCAAAAGTAGGTGAGATAAAAAACGGCGCGAAGCGGTCGAGGGCACCTTCTAAAGCGTTGTTATCGATTTCGAAGAAATAGGTGGTCTGGGTATGGGCGGTGAAGGCGTTATGGCTGCCACCGTGCCGGCTGATAAATGACTGGTACTCACCCGGCTGCGGATATGGCTCGGTACCGAGAAACAGCATGTGCTCAAGAAAATGAGCCAGACCTTCGCGGCCTTCAGGGTCATCACCGCTGCCTACGTCGACGGTGACGGCGGCGGCGGCTTTTTCGGAATCCGGTGTGTTAACCAGCGTAACCCGCAGGCCATTATCCAGGGTAATGGCGCGGTAGCTGAACGTGTCTGCAGGGCTGACGGTGAGTTCCTGCGGGTCCTGTTGGGATGATCGGATCATAGAATATGAGATAGCGGCCAGAACAATGATGAAAAAAGTCCAGTAACGGGGCGAGAACATGCCTTCTCCTGCGGCTGGTAAAAATTAATGTGCGGTACCTTTGGCGGTGGCGATCACCTGGGCGTCGGCCAGCGAGTTGCGTTTCGGGTCCAGCTGATCGATGGCGTTCAGACGCTGTTTGCAGTCATCCAGTTCCGCCAGTAACAGCGCAAACTGCTGCTCAAAGGCCTGGTCGATAACGCTGTAGAGGTTTTTTACCGGATCTTCAGCACTGGCGGCTTTCGGATCTTTCAGTGCTTTCAGGCAGGCGAGGGCGATCTGATGGTAGGCTTGGTCTTTATTCACTTTCAGGCTCCTGTTTGAACGGGCCCATGATACAGGATTCCGCGCAGGATGCCGCAGCCTTTGCGGATGACTGAGCCATCCGCAACGGAACAGCGGCAAAATCAGCCGATTTCGCCGGCGGACGAGAACCAGGCCAGCTGATCGCTGCTGACGGTCGCGGACAGCAGACTGCCGGACAGCCAGTCGACATTGGATTGATGGGCGGAGGCCAGCGACTCGGTGTTATCCATGTTCGGTGCGTAAATCACCAGTTTATGGTCGTGCATACGCTGTAGCAGACGGCGGCTCTGGGGCAGTGATTTGCTGTTGCGCATGTGCGTCAGGAATTCCGGTGCCAGACAAACCCCCTGTACCGGCAGACTGAGCAGCTGGCGGGAGTTAACGAAACTGCGGCCGAAGTTAGCGATAAACAGGCGGCATCCCAGATTGCGCAGCTCATCACGCCAGCTCAGATCGGCCTCTTCCTGACTGAGGACGCAGTCTTCGCCAAGAATAATGGTCAGGCTGGCGCGAATGGCAGAGGAGCGCAGCAGCGTGGCAAAGGCCCGGATATTGTCGTCGCTGTGCTCTGCAGCCGTCATAATAAACTGCAGGTCACGGTTGAAATCCTGATGCCAGGCACGGGCAATTTCATCCAGCCAGGCGGACCAGTCGGTGGCCTCACGGGGGGGGCTGGCCGGAACCTGCAGCGCGACAAGTTCGCCCTGCTGATTAAACACCGGCAGCGCCGTGAACGCGTTTGCAACCGTTTGCCCGCTGGGTTGCGCTGACGGTGTTTCTGCTGCGGCCTGTGGTTGTGGTTGTGTTTTCAGCCCCAGGCGCTGGCGCAGCCATTCACTCCAGTCGGCAATATCCGCAGGTTTTTGTTCGATGCTTATTTCCGGTGTCAGAAGCAGGTTCTGGCCCTGAAAACTCATGGTCTGAGTGAAATCCTGCAGAATATTGTCCTGCAGCATCTGCATCTGCTGCGGGCTTACCGCAGCTGGCAGCAGAATAAGGAAGGTATGTGGTTCAGGGGAATAGATCTCATACAGATCATCGGTGGCTGCCTGCAGGCGCTCGTAGCACATGGCCGACAGGTCCATGCTGACATCCTGAGCGGTCAACGACACAACCATCAATTGCGGCTGGCGGCTGGCCTGATCCGCGGCCTGCTGCAGGCGTTGCCGATGGTGCTCGCCGGAGTAGCGTTTCAGTTCGTCACTGATGTCCCGGGCCGGATTCAGGTCTTCTGATACCCAGTTACAGGAGCACAGCCGGTATTGTTCGCCTAACGGGGCGATCGCCATCCACGCCTGATGTTTCTGCTGACTTGGGCCGGTCAGATTGAAATGGCCAAGCCAGGTATTGCCGTCTTCAACCTGTCGGGTGACTTCAGTTTCCAGCGCCACCGGCATGGCGGACAGTGCCTGAGCAAACAGATTCACACCGAGCAGGTCCTGCTCTTCGCATTGCAGTGCACGGCACATCGGCGCGTTCGCCAGACGGACGATCCAGTTGCTGTCGGTCAGCAATGTTGGCTGTTCGGTCTGTAGCTGCTGACCGAGGATGTGCATACGTTCCAGCAGCGCGTGTTGTTTCAGGCCTTCTTTGATATCCATGGTCAGCAGTAGGTTATCCCACGGCTTTGCCACAAAGCGGTGAACATCGCCATCGGCCCAGGCACGACGCAGTTCGCCGTAATCCACCTGACCGGATAACAGCAGGCGATAGGTGGTCGGGGATTGCTTGCGGACCTTACGACACAGCTCCAGTCCGGTCATGCCGGGCATTTTGAAGTCAGTGACCATCAGATCTATATCGTGGCGGGCGATGACCGCCAGCGCCTCATCAGCGTTGCCGGCCTCATAAATGGTAAAGGGTTCCGAACGCAGCATACGGCGAATGGCGTGAATGATTCCGGCTTCATCGTCTACCAATAGGATGTTGTGCTGCATTCATTGTCTCCGTGAAAATCTTCTGCCTGTATTATCAACCATAGCAGGCGCTGAGCCACTAGCCTGATGCCGGGTTTAGGATTTTTTCCGATTTCTCCTTGCAAAGGCGAAAGGCTATCTATACTGGATTCAGTGTAGTAGCCAATTTGAGATCATGCTGTGAGGGATAAACAAGCTTTAACCACGGGTGAGGTCGCCAAATACTGCGGCGTGAATTTTCGCACAGTGATCCGCTGGATCGAGCGCGGCCACCTGGATGCCTACAAGCTGCCCGGGCGCGGTGATAACCGTATTCCGGTGAACAGTTTTATTAACTTCCTGCAGGATAACAACATGCCTGTTCCGGAAGATCTGGCGCTGGGTGGACGAACGCTGGTACTGCTGGCGCAGGATGGTGATCCGACTGCTGAAATCGCGTCGTTTGTGCGCCGTGTCGGCTGGGAACCGCTGATTACCACAGATCCGATTCAGTTCGGTTTCCTGTTGGCTCAGCATCAGCCCGGTGCGGTTGCGGTATCCTCCGCGGCTCAGGCAGTATCGGTTTCCCGTCTGATACGCGACGCCGACCGCGAAGTTCTGACGGTAATGCTGTCGGGCAGTGGCCAGAATGCCGGAGCTCCGGAGGGATGGTATGCCTATCAGTGGCCAGCCGATCAGGCGGCTCTGTCTGATGCGCTCAGTGGCGATGCTGCGGCCTGATATGGCTTTGAGTATCGCCCCTGTTTTTATTCGCAAAGCGTGTCAGAGTACGCTGCCGTAAGGAATAAAACGGTTGTCCGTCAGCTTCTTCAGACTGCGGATTTCTTCTTTAGCCGGCGACAGGTTGTTGGCTTTCATATAGCGGAATAACCAGATCGCAGGGTTTGACGCTCCACATTGCCAGCCTGGCAGCTTCATTTCGCCGAGTGTAAAGAACACTGCCAGTGGGAAAAGGTCCTTTTCCTCCAGCTTGCTGATGGCGGTTTGCCAGCTCGCTTCCGGCATTTTCAGCCAGCTTTGTGCCCGGTTCAGTTCAGACTCCTCTACACTGCTGATCACAGCAGCAGGGTCCGCTTTCAGCGTTTCTGCCAGACCGGCGAAGCGTTGTAACAGGGATTGGTCGATGGCGTCGGCGCCGGTGCCAGCCGGCACCCATTCGGTAATCATTAATTGGACCTCTGTATATTATTCTGCGGCAGTGCCTAGGATATACTATGGCGCGCTTACAGATAAGGAATGCTGTAGTGAACAGTCAGTGCAGTATTGCCACAGCCACAGAGAGACCCCATGCTGGACCCCTACGCCGATATACGCCCCTACAATGATCAGGAAGTTAAACCCGTTCTCCAGCGGTTGTCCGGATCACCTCAGTTAATCAATGCCCTGATCCGCTATCGTTATCCCGCCATGCCGGGCTGGCTGCTCGCTTTATTGCGTCCGTTCATCAGCCGTAAACTGCGNCAGCACATTGCCCGTGTTGAACATGTGAAAGATTTTCAGGACATGGTGGCTGACTGGGTTCAGCAGCTGGTGGCCAACTCNACCGATGAGGTGGTGGTGCAGGGGCTGGATAAACTGGATCACGGCACGTCATATCTGTTGATTTCCAATCACCGTGATATCGCCATGGACCCGACGCTGATCAACTACAGTCTGCATCAGCAGGGCTGGCCGACCAGCCGTATCGCCATCGGTGATAACCTGCTGCGCAATCCGGACATCGCCGACATCATGCGCCTCAACAAAAGCTTTATCGTAAAGCGCTCGCTGACCAATAAACGTGAGAAGTTAAAGGAACTGCAACGTTTATCTGCTTACATAAGGGAGTCGCTGGAAGCCGACCAGTCGATCTGGATTGCTCAGCGTGAAGGNCGGGCNAAAGACGGTATTGATAAGACAGATACCGCTGTTCTGAAAATGCTGGCGCTGAATGGCCGGGCCCGTGATGAAAGCTTTGCGCAAACCATGGCGGCTATGCGTCCTGTACCTGTATCCATTCAGTATGAATGGGACCCCTGCGATGCCGAGAAGGCCCGTGAGCTGGTGATCCGTAAAGAATCCGGCACCTACGAGAAAAGNAGTGACGAAGANACCCGCAGNATTCTGCGCGGTCTGACCGGATACAAAGGCCGGGTGTTTGTCGATTTCGGTAAACCACTGACTGGTGANGATATCGAATCGGCTGAAGCCATGGCTGCNGCNATCGACCGTCAGATGAATGAANTNACAGANCTNNTGCCNGTNCATNAGGCGGCGGCCAACCTGCTGCAGAACCGTCCCTGTGAAGGGGATGAAATGAAAGCGGCGGAAGAACTGAAACGCAGAACAGCGGCNTTGACGGAAGAGCAGGGTAAACGNCTGNTGACCACNTATGCCGTACCAGCCAAAGGCATCACCGGGCTGTAACGTATCACTGCAATAAAAGGTATTGGCGCATGATGAAGTACGCTGTGTTTATCGTTTTTTCGTCACTGTTNCTGACCGGTTGTCCGGAGCTNGGCAGTCATTACGGCGATGAGTCGGAAACTCTGCTGGTGGACCATTACAAAGTTCAGTGCGACAAAGATGAAAGCCGACTGTGCTTCCGTGTGCGCGAAGAAACTACCGATGACTGGGAAGTNTTTGAAGAAGACTTTATTGGNTTCTCTGAATNTGAATGGGGTTATCGCTACGAATTGACGGTGAATACNNCGTTTGACCGTGATGGTCATCCTGAGTCTTATGAGCTGGAATCAGTTAATCAGAAAGATCCGGTCACAGCNGAAAATGAAACCTTCAGTCTGACGCTGNACAGCGATACCGGNATTCTGCAATCCCTTGATGATGACACCTGGTCACTTAACGGTGACGTGTCGTTTGCCTGTGCGCCATTCTGTACTGACATTCAGACGTCGGTNAGNAATGGCTATGTTCTGCAGCTGGAATTCACCGCCCGCGAAGGTGCTCTGACCCTGGATTCTTTTATCTGCAGTTCTGATGAAGATGGCTTCAGTTCGGAGTGTGCCGGTGAAAGCGAAGAGCGCTGGTACATCGCGCACTTCCTGTCCGATTGTGGCGCCAGTGAGCCCACTCTGTGTTATCTCTATAAAGTGAATGACTCTGACGAGTACGAATTGCTGCCACTGGAAGACGGTATTTCAGGCTTCACTTATGGCTGGGGTTCACGTTACGACATCCGCGTAACCAGGACGGTCAGTGCTGCCGGAAATATCACTGCGGCCGATCTGCTGGAGGATGATTCCGCACCGGAATCCCGTATTGGCAGTAATTATACTTTCCTGTTTGTGGTTAACGGTGAAGCCATCGATGACAGCAGCGGTGGCAGTTTTACCATGTATGACAGCGCTGAATCATTCGACTGCGCCAGCTATTCCCAGTGCTCGCAAATTGACGAATACATCCTTGATGATGAAGACAATCACCAGCCGGAGTGGCTGTTGCTGAAAGGTTATGTTGATACCGCCGACGTTGTTATCGTGGATATTATCTGTCACGAGGAAGATCTGGACGATTTCCGGAACTGCGTGGCTGATGAAGATGAAGAAGAAGATATTTACTGGGGCATCTGAGCCGGTACCTTCCGGCTCATGTTAATTCTTTTACCTGCCTGATATTTTTCTGACACCGGCATTATTGCCGGTTCAGTAATTCGACGATGCGCTGCCGGCTTTTTTCTGCTGCTTCTGTCTGCGGAAATTCAGCGGTAATTTTACGGAAGTAGGCCAACGCTTTCTGGTTATCCCCGGCCTGATTATACGGGCTCATATAAATCAACCCGAGCTGATACAGCGAGCGCGCACGCATCATATCGGAAGATGCTTTGTTGTCGTATAACACCAGATAGACGGATTCTGCCTCCGCAACACGACCCTGGGTAATGGCGCGTTCACTCATGGCGGTCAGCTCGGCATCGTAAGGAATATTATCCTGTTGCAATAATTTATTGCGGTCGACCTGACGCAGTAATTGCTCAGGTGATAACTGCACGCCATCCTCTGCGCGCTGATCCAGAATGGCCAGGCGTTTTTCAATTTTTGCCTTAAGCCTTGAATCGGGAAATTGCTGGCGGTGTAACAGCAGGTATTCCCGCGCTTTGGCGTCATCGCGTTCACTGTTAAAGCGGTTCATATACAGCAGCGCAAGCTGATACAGGGCAAGGGATTTCATATTGCGCGAATAGTCTTCTGCCTGATATCCCAGCAGATAGGTATTGGCGGCCTGTTGCGTTCGGTCGCGGCTGATGGCCTGAACGGAATAAGTCAGCAGATCCGGTTCTTCATCCAATGCGGCGGCGGCGCGGACTTTAATATCTTCATCGTGGCGGGCCAGCTGGTGACCACCGGCTTCAGCCACCAGTAATGGTGTTGCTGCGGCACAGCCAGTGAGAATAATAACTGCGGCTGCAGTCATCATAAGTCTGATCATTATCCTTTCCCTGATGGTAATTATTATTGGGTGAGCAGGGTATTTTAAGTAGTGCAAGCGTACAAAAAAAGGTGCAGCTGAGCCAGCCTGTCGTGAAAACTGCCGTGGCAGACCCGGCGAATGGCAGAGGCTGTGTGCAGCGTCTGCAGGGATAAAACCTGAGCGCTGCACAGAGATTTAAAACGTGATTAAAAGGGCGTGACGGATTTCCGTTAAAGGAGGAAGGTGGCGGCAGCGCCGATAATGCCACCGAGCAGCGCGCCACCGATTAATCCGGTGAGAGCCGCACTGCGTGCCGATTTTTTCTGTGAAAGCAGCATTTCTTCACGCAGAATCGCCAGTTCATCTTCCATGGCGATACGGTCATTGGCCATCATATTGATGATGTCATCGACGTTTTTCTTCACCAGTTTATCGGCCACGGCGACNGCCAGGCGCTGGGTCTGTGTGCGTGTTTTACTGAACAGTGCGCTTTCGCTGAGCGAATCGTCGAGTTCCTTCTGCAGACGGGCGGTATGCTGCAGTGTGCGCGCCTGCATTAAATCCAGTTGCGTACTCTGCGATGCTTTCAGCCCGCTGGCATGTTCATCAATCATGGCGGTCAGTTCATCTTTGATGCCTGACATCGCCAGTGCGATATTTTTCTGTACCAGCTTATCGACTTCAATTAGCGGAATACCACTGTGCGCCGGAGCTGCCGGTTCATCGTTTGCTGCCGGTTCATCCAGCGACTGAATCACGGCCATCACAGCTTCGTGACTGGCTGGCTTGGCGAGAACGCCGCGGGCACCATGGGACAGCGCAATATCCTGATATTCCTTGTCCTCTTTCGAGGTGTACATAATGGTCGGAATTGCTGCGGTGCGAGGGTTGGATTTGATCAGCTGTGTTGCTTCCAAACCATCCATCCCCGGCATCATATGATCCATAAAGATCACATCAGGCTGTTCTTTTTCGAGAAATTTCAGTGCCTCTTCGGCGCTTTCCACTGCGGCTGCACTGACGTTGATTTTGCTCAGCAGACGCTGCAGCATCATGCGTGCGGATTTGGAGTCGTCGACCACCAGTGCTTGTCGGATTGTCATAAGGCTGCTTCCTGAACCGAATCTGCGCCAATAAGAGCAACTTGCCGGGGATACGTCAATAGTCTGGCACTTTTTGCTGCGCGTAATTGAGCATTTGATCTACATTTCGGGGAAAGACCTGAACAGCGGGCTGTTATCTGACATAATCCGCCACGGAAAAAGATTTTATGATGCCGGATTGCCCACACTGGTCAGTGTATCTGTGTTGCATCTTGTTTCCTGAAGTAAGAGGTGTGACATTGCTTCAGGAGAAGGGAATCCGCCGCAGGCAAACGATAACAGGTGTCCGCCACAGACGCCGCGGGAGAAGATGTTTTAACACATGACTGCAGCCAATCATGCCGTACTGATTAAACGGGCAGCCACTGCTTCAATTTTTACTGCTGTGACACTGCTTCTGGCCAAAGTGTTTGCCTGGAGCGTCAGTGACTCAGCCAGTGTGCTGTCGTCGTTGCTCGACTCCCTGATGGATATTGCCGCCTCTCTGGTGAATTACTTCGCCGTGCGCTATGCGCTGATGCCGGCAGACGATGATCACCCGTTCGGTCATACCAAAGCGGAAGGGCTGGCTGCTCTGGTGCAATCGGCGTTTATTCTTGGCTCCGCGACCTTCCTGCTGTTGCACGTACTGGATCGCCTGGTGCGTCCACGTGAACTGGTGGCACTGGAAGAAAGTATTGCGGTGATGATTTTCTCTGTGTTTGCCACCATGGCGCTGGTGGCTTATCAGCGCTGGGTTTATCGTCAGACGCAGTCGCTGGCCATTAAGGCCGATTCAGCACACTACTATGGTGATATTCTGACCAGTGCTGCAGTTGTGGTAGCCTTGCTGGCCGCTCAGTGGGATATCTACTGGCTTGACCCGGTTGTGGCCCTCGGGATTGCAGCCGTTCTGTTGTACAGTGTGTACGGCATTGTCACTGACGCACTTGAAGTGCTGATGGATAAAGCAATGCCGGAAGAGGATGAGGAAGAGTTGAAAGGGATTATTTCGTCCTGCGCCGGTGTGCGCGGTTTTCATGATCTGAAAACCCGTCAGGCTGGTGCCATTCAGTTTATTCAGCTGCATCTTGATCTCGATGGAAAGCAGACTCTGGAGTCTGCGCACACCATCGGCGACAAGGTGGAAAAAGCTGTCCTTGCCCGTTTCCCCAGAGCCGAAATTCTCGTTCATCACGATCCGGTCTGATATGCGTAGATTTCTCTGTCTGATTTCTGTGCTTCCCGGCTGTTGTCTCGCCTTTGGCGCTGCGCCGCAATTACAGGGCGACAGCATTGCGCCTTTGCCGGCGGCAGAGGAACTTACGGATGCGGCTGCCGCCGACAGCAAAGAAATAAAACGTGAAGCCATAGCAGACCGCTCGCGCGACTGGCTGGCCGGTTACCTCAACGATCTTTCTGGTGGTATCGACAGCTTCTTCGTCGATACCTTTTTCAGTGAAGACGTGGCCAACGATGACGTGCGTGGCAGTCGCGCCCAGATCTCTCTGTATACCCGCCGTGAAATTGGCGAGCCGGTGGATTACCGCTTTGGCCTCAGTGTTAAGGTGGTTCTGCCCAACACCAATGAGCGCTTCAATCTGCTGTTCGAATCTCAGGATGACGAGGACGCCAGGGAAGCGGACCCGCTTGAGAGTGTGGAAAATACCGAGTACACCACCGCGCTGCGTTATATTCTCAATGAAACCGATAAATGGAAAACCAACCTGGACGCTGGTGTGCGCTGGGGCGTTCCGCCGGATCCGTTTGTCCGTTTCCGCGCACGGCGTTATGCCTATCTGTCGGAGTGGGAGCTGAGGGCTACTCAGTCCGTGTTCTATTACACTCAGGACGGTGCCGGCGAAAGTTCACAACTGCGTGCCGATTACCCGATTAATGTCGAGAAGCTGTTCCGCATCAATATGGATGCTGAGTATATGGAGCAGGACGATTTCTTTTCTCTGGGCTACAGTGCCGCGCTGTACCACGAACTCAGTCCGACCCGGGGTATGGCTTACGTTGCCGGTGCTACCGGCTCTACAGAATTCGGCGCCACCTTTGATTCCTATTTTGCCGGGCTGCGTTACCGGCAGCTGGTGTACAGCGACTGGGTCTTTGCGGAAGTGAACCCGGAATTTATCTGGACCAGTGATGGTGAATACGAAACCACCCCGGTGATCATGCTGCGCCTGGAAGGCGTTATTTCCCAATAACAGCCGGCGTGCTTTTTGTCAGCGCGCAAGTGGCTGGATTATTTCGCGGAAGGTCAGGTTAATACGTGCTGAGCGGATGCCGGCGCGACGGGGGACGGCATGTTGCCAAAGGCTTTGCATGCCCGCTTTCATATACAGCAGACTGCCATCTTCCAGCGCTATCTTTGCACTCTGACGAGTGCTGCCTGTTGGCCTTAGCGCAAAATCCCGCTGGGCGCCAAGCGTGACAGACAGAATCGCCGGATCGCTGCCCAGTTCCGGTTCGTTATCACTGTGCCAGCCCATGGCATCCTGCCCATCGCGATACAGATTGCACAATACCGAGTTGAGCCTGAGATCAAATGCCTGATTCAGTTCCAGCCGCAGTTGCTGCAGTAATGGCGGCCAGGGCGTCAGTGGCAGCTGTTCGCCGGAATAGGTGTAGTTCAGTCCGGGATCGGCGATCCAGCATTGCAGGCGCGGGATTTTATGGCGCTTGCCATAGATAAGAATGCTGCCCTGCTGCCAGGGGAGATTTTCAGCAAGGTCGTTATAAAGGGTGTCGGGGGAATGAATGGCCTGCGGGTAATATGCCAGCAGGCCATTCAGCAACTGCCCTGATGCGCAGATCAGGGGCTGTGCCAGCAGGCTGTTATTCAAAGAAGCCTTCGAACAAGGGGGAGGTCAGATAACGCTCACCGGAGTCCGGCAGAATAACGACGATTTTCTTGTCGGCATATTCCGGTTCTCCAGCCAGACGCAGCGCCGCAGTCATCGCTGCACCACAGGAAATACCGGCCAGAATGCCTTCCTCGGACATCAGGCGGTGAGCCATGGCCATGGCGTCTTCATTGGCGACCTGTTCAACGCGGTCGAGCAACTCCAGATCCAGGTTGCCGGGAATAAAGTTGGCGCCGATACCCTGAATTTTATGCGGTCCCGGGGTCAGCTCTTCGCCTGCCAGCGCCTGAGTGATGATAGGTGAGGCGGATGGCTCAACAGCAACGGCAGTAACAGCTTTCTGCTGCTTGAGGTAACGCGCGACACCGGAAATGGTGCCGCCGGTACCGACACCGGCAACGATAACGTCTACCTGGCCATCCGTGTCGTTCCAGATTTCCGGACCCGTGGTTTTTTCATGGATCGCCGGGTTGGCCGGGTTATTGAACTGTTGCAGCATGATGCGTTTTTCCGGTGCTTCAGCGATCAGCGCTTCGGCCGCGTCTACCGCACCTTTCATGCCTTTCGCACCTTCGGTCAGAACCAGGTTGGCTCCCAGTGCTTTCATGACTTTACGACGTTCAACACTCATGGTTTCCGGCATGGTCAGAGTGACCTTGTAGCCGCGCGCGGCGCCGACAAAAGACAGCGCGATCCCGGTGTTACCACTGGTTGGTTCAATAATTTCCATGCCTGGTTTCAGCAGACCGTCCTGCTCCGCCTGCCAGATCATATTGGCACCAATGCGACATTTTACCGATTGGGCCGGGTTACGGCTTTCCAGCTTGGCATAAATCGCCGGGTGATCAGTGATGTGACGGATGCGGACCAGCGGCGTATTGCCAATGGATTGACTGATATCTTCGTAGACTTTCATAAAAAACCTCTCTGTAAACGGCGCCCTGGGATATTGTCTGAATCCATAAGACGGTGTTACATGGACAGTAAAAGATAGGTTGGGTGCGGTTGTCTCAGGATGGGAGCCGCTAATAAGAAGCGGGAGACGCCGTGCAAAATACCCTGTATCAGAACCAGCAATACACCTTAAAGGGTGTCGAAGATCAGATCAATATTCTTACCGGAATTCTTGATCAGCGACAGTGGAAACTCAGATTTCCGGCGGCGCTGGAAAAAAGTTATCTGGATCTCCGCAACCGGCGTTTTCTGGAAATTGAGCGCAACATCCTGATCGCAGGTCTGTTGTTTTATCTGGCTTTTTCCTGGCCGGATTTTTATCTCGGTGGTGAACAGGGGTTATTGATATTTATATTACGGCTGCTTATCACTGCAGGCGGTCTGCTCGCCATTGCCTGGGTTCCGAAGTCTGCTTTTTATGACTATATGGTTATATTGGCTGCGGTCGGGGTATTTGTTGCCGGGCTGTCAGTACTGGTTTTTATTGCCCTGATTCCTGATGAACTGAAATATGCATACCATCTCGGCCTGATACCTATTCAGGTATTTATTATGGTGGCCCTGCGTCTCAGTTATCGCTCTGTATTAAGTGTTTCTTTAGCACTGTTTCTGCTTTATCTGTTGGCGCATCCATTGATGACGCACGAAGTTAATGATCCGTCACTGAGCCGTTTGATCGACATATTTATTCCGTTATTTACCCTGTTCTGGTTCCTGATGATTCTGATGGGCGGTTACATTGCTTTTATGACTGAGACTGCCGCCCGCAATGATTTTTTAAAAAATAAATTGCTGGCGCTGGAAGCTCAGCGGCTCCAGTTTCTGACTGATCGTCTGCATCATATGTCGACCACGGATGGTCTGACCGGAATTGCCAACCGGCGCTGTTTTGAGCGTCAGCTTGATACGGAGTGGCGGCGTTGTTTACGTAATAAAATGCCGCTGGCTCTGGTTATGATTGATATCGATCGCTTTAAGGATTTCAACGACCATTATGGTCATCTCAGTGGTGATGATTGTCTGATCCGGCTGGCGCAGCTGATGGCGTCTTTCTGCAAGCGCCCGGGGGATCTCTGCGCCCGCTATGGTGGGGAGGAGTTCGTGATTCTGTTGGCTGAAACGGATGAGAATGACGCCGTCACCTTACTGGAGCAGATCCGCAACAGCGTGGCGGAACTGAATATTCCCCATGAAAAATCCCCTTACGGCAGGGTGACCATCAGTGCCGGAATAGCCGCATCCGTGCCTGATGATGGCCGTACTGCAGAATCTCTGCTGGGGGATGCTGACCGTCGTCTTTACCGCGCCAAGGCAGCAGGCCGGAATCAGATCTGCTGCGTATAGCACGGGTATTTACTGTCGTCGCTCAGTCGTTTGAGCCGGCGTGAAAGGCTGCCAGCTGTTGGTCTTTTTCCAGCCAGAGCTCATGCGTCCATTGCTGAAACGATTCACGGTAATGATCGTCGGTTGCGTAAGAACCCTGTTGCAGTTTTTCAGGGATGTCGCGCTGCTGAATATCGATACGGCAGCGGCGCATTTTTCCCTGCAGAAAATCCCAGAAACTGGGAATGCCATCAGGGTAATCAATGGTGACATCGAGGATAGAATGAAACTGGCCGTTCATGGCATTCAGCGCAAACGCCATACCGCCGGCTTTGGGTTTAAGCAGGTACTTATACGGCGATTGTTGCTGATCGTGTTTATGCTGTGAAAAGCGCGTGCCTTCGAGAAAATTCATCACACTGGTTGGCATGGTGCGGAATTTTTCGCAGGCTTTTTGTGTGGTTTCCAGATCTTTCCCCTGTTTTTCCGGGTATTTTTCCAGATAACTTTTGGAATACCGTTTCATAAACGGAAAATCCAGTGCCCACCAGGCTGCTCCCATAACCGGTACTTTAATCAGTTCCTGTTTGAGGAAAAATTTAAGCAATGGAATTTTACGGTTCAGCACATGTTGCAGAATCAGAATGTCGACCCAGCTCTGGTGATTACTGACAACAAAGTACCAGCCTTTGCGTTTAAGGTTCGCCGGCATATTAATCTGCCAATCCATTTTCTGGGTCAGCATCATCCAGCCGGAATTACAGGAAATCCAGTTTTCAGCGATACGGTTCAGCAGGGCCGTTACCAGCTGGCGAAATGGTCGGAAAGGAATAATCAGTTTAAAAAATGTAAAAATAAACAGCAGTGAGCACCAGAACAGAATATTCAGTGTCAGCAGTGTACTGGCGATAATGCCTGTTAACAGCGGCGGCATTTTAAGCTTCCCGTTTTATTGTTTGTTTTGTTGTTCGGTCTATTAGTCGGTTTTTTGTTCGGTTTTCTGTGTTTGTACAGTCTGTGCCTGAATAGCAGTCAGGGCAATAGTGTACACGATGTCTTCCACCAGTGCGCCGCGCGACAGGTCGTTAACCGGCTTGGCCAGCCCCTGCAGCATAGGACCGATGCTGATGACATTGGCGCTGCGCTGTACGGCTTTGTATGTGGTGTTGCCGGTGTTCAGATCCGGAAATATCACCACGGTTGCCTGCCCGGCTACCGGACTATCCGGTGCCTTGCTTCTGGCGACGCTGGCGGTGGTGGCCGCATCGTATTGCAGCGGACCGTCAATCAGCAGATCCGGACGCTGTGCTTTCACCAGTGCGGTTGCGCTGCGGACTTTTTCCACATCAGCACCACTGCCGGATGAGCCTGTGCTGTAACTGATCATAGCGATTCTTGCCGGAATCCCCATGGCTTCTGCCGATACCGCACTCTGAATGGCAATGTCTGCCAGTTCTTCTGCGTCCGGGTCCGGATTGACCGCACAGTCACCGTAAACCAGCACCTGATCCGGCAGGCCCATAAAAAACACAGACGACACCAGTCGCGCCCCGGGTGCGGTTTTAATCAGCTGCAGGGCCGGGCGAATGGTGTTGGCGGTGGTGTGGATGGCGCCGGATACCAGGCCATCGACATGATTCTCTGCCAGCATCATGGTACCGAGCACAACATTATCCTCTAATTGTGACAATGCCATGGGTGCGGTGAGTTGTTTATGTTTGCGCAGTTCCACCATCCCGGCGACGTATTGTTCACGGACCTGAGCGGGTTCAATGATCTGCAGATCATCCGGTAAGTCCACTTCGTTGGCTTCAGCGACCTGCAGAATACGCTCACGCTCACCCAGCAGAACGCAGTTGGCTATGCCGCGGCGCTGGCAGATGGCAGCGGCCTGAATGGTGCGGGGTTCTTCTCCTTCGGGCAGGACGATGCGCTTGTGTGCTGCGCGGGCACGGGTCACCAGCTGATGGCGGAAAGCGGCCGGACTCAGACGGCTGGCGTGGGGTTCCCCTAATTGCTGCATCAGGGTTTTGATATCCAGATGTTCGGCAATGGTGGTCATCAGATTATGCACGCGGTCGGCATCGTCCACCGGCACCTGAGTTTCCATGTCCGTCAGCATCTGTGCGGTGGTAAAGGTATCGTAATCGGTCTGCAATACCGGCACGCCGGTCTGCAGGGCAGCACGACAGAGGTTGATGACTTTTTCGCCGGGTTGCAGGCCGCTGGTCAGTAACAGGCCGGCCAGCGGTGTGCCATTGGTGGCGGCCATAGCGGCGGCGACGATAATGTCATCGCGGTCGCCGGGAGTAACCAGTAAGGTGCCGGGACGCAGAACTTCAATCATGTTACCCAGCGAGCGGGCGCACAGGGCAATACGCAACACCCGGCGGCTGTCGAGCTCACCTTCATGCAGGATTTGAGCGTCCAGTGCGCGGGCGACATCGAGCATACGCGGACTGACCAGCTGTGGCTTCCATGGAATAACGCCCAGCACAGGGCACTGACGGGTACTGATCTGCCAGTAGGGGGTGCAGACTTCATCGTCGTTCTGCTCAATCAGGTCGCTGACTTCACCGGAAGGCACACCTTCATGTCTGGGGGCCATGCCGGCTTTATTAATGATGGTACCCAGCAGGCGCGTGCTGCCGTAAATAGCCGACTGAATTTTGATTTCAGTCTTCAGTTGCTTCGGTGAGTGATTAAGACCACTGGCCACCATAACAACGTCGGCGTTCAGTGCTTTTGCGATTTCCGCATTCAGTTTGGCCGTATAAGGCTCGCTGCGGTCCGGGACCAGACCTTCAATCAGTACCACATCGCAATCACGGGCGACCTGATCGTGCAGGCCAACCACATCCTCCAGCACGCGGTCGAGCTGTCCGTCACTGACCCGCTGCTGAATCTGATGCAGCTGCATCGGGTCCGGGGTGTCCAGTGCCAGTACGCTGCGCACCAGATGCGACGAGCGCTCACTGTCGGCGTAATCCGGAGCGATCGGTTTGATAAAACCAACTTTCAGACCCTGGGCATCGAGAGCACGGATCAGGCCGAGGCTGATGGTAGTCAGACCTGAGTCCAGGCCAATCGGAGCTATCAGGATATTGATCATAATCTTTCCGCTTGCAGAGGTTGGTTCAGGGGATAAGCGCCAGAGTATCTGTGGCGATCATGCTTTCTTCATCTGTGGGGATCACCATCACCAGAGGTGATTGCACTTCACTGATGCGGCCCTGGGTATTTTTACCGTTCTTACGGTTGGGGTAGTCTTCCAGCCGGAAGTTCATTGCCGGCCAGTTGGCGAGGATTTTTTCGCGGATCTCACCGGCGTGTTCGCCAATGCCGCCGGTAAAAACAACGGCATCAATGCCCGGCAGAGACACGGACAGCGCAGCCAGTTGTCGTGCGGTGCGGAAACAAAAGACCCTAATGGCCCGTTCAGCGTGCTGGTCTCCGGCTTTGGCCGCCAGCAGCAGGGTGCGCATATCATTGCTCTTCCCCGATAACCCTTTAAGACCACTGTTGCGGTTGAGCTGCTTCATGATGTCTTCGACGCTGCCGTCGTGGCTGCGCATCATATGGGCGATCAGTCCGGGATCGATATCGCCACAGCGAGTACCCATAACCAGACCTTCCATCGGGGTCAGCCCCATGGTGGTGTCCACGGATAATCCGTTACGCACAGCACAGGCACTGCAGCCATTGCCCAGATGGGCGATGAGCAGATTGAGTTCCTTAGCGGGCTTGTTTAACAGAACGGCAGCCTGTTGGGTGATGTAGCGGTAACTGGTGCCGTGAAAACCGTAACGTCTTACCCCGTCTTCTTCGTACCAGGCGTAGGGCACGCCATACAGATACACCGATTCGTCCATGGTCTGGTGGAACGAGGTATCAAATACCGCTGTTTGAGCGACGCCGGGAAACAGCTCAGCACATAATTCAATGCCGAGTAAATTGATGGGATTATGCAGAGGTGCCAGCGGACTGATGTCTTTTAATGCGGCAATGGTTTCGCTGTTGAGCAGCACGCTGTCGTGAAAACGTTCTCCGCCATGCACGACCCGGTGACCGATACCTGCAAGTTGCGATAATTCTTCGCTGGCCTGATCGATAAAGGTCTGCATTGCTTCCCGGTGACCGGAGTGCGCGGGCAACATTTCCTGACCATTGATTGAGCCTTGGTAAATAATATCGGGTTGCTCTTCACCCAGTTTTTCTGCCACTGCACTTAACGTTGGCTGTTTGAGATCGGACTTGTGATAAAGCGCGAATTTAATCGAAGAACTGCCGCAGTTAATAACCAGTATCGAGGTTGTCACAATCATTCCCTGAGTTGCGAAGCATCATTCCCTGAGTTTTGAGCGATCAGGCGATTGATGGTTCTTTCAGTGTGTTTTCCAGTCGTTGCAGTATGGTGTATACCCCACGGCTGGCAGATTCAGGTAATTCACCGATGGCAAATTTTAATGCGCACAGATAATCGCCCTGAATCGCTTCGGTGCGGACCACGGTGGCTGGCACTGCCTGCAGTCTGTGATCCTTATTTTCCAGTGTCAATAAAAGCCGCTTACCCGGTTTGAGTTTAAGTGGGGTAATAATGGCGATACCGCCAAGGGCAAAGTCACGACCGATGGCGTGGTGGGCTTTTTTCGGGCGGCCAAACCAGCCAAGCTGACGGATTTCCAGCTTCAGTGGTGACGCATCATAACGCTGACGAAAACGTCTTTCATTGCTCTGCATCGGATTCACCTGTTGCCGGTGCTGCAGCATCCGGCTGATCATATTGTTGCAGGCCGTTGTATTCGATCATATGGCGGATTTCATCAACATAGGCCTGACCGCGTTCAGAGTAGCCAATTAAACCGGCGGCCAGTGCAGGGCCGGAAATAATCTGATTTTCTTCCTGCAGACGGTGGCGGATTAAACGCAGCTGACGGTATTTGGCATGGCGGTTAAGGTTCTGAATATAACTCTCCACCGACTCCATCGGCGAGCGGAATTTACGCACTTCATGAACTGCGCCATCGTTGCGGGAAGACGGCACCAGACCGCAGCCTTTGCTGAAGCACCATTGGCCAAACAGGTTGTTGCCTTCGGTTGCAAAGCGCGAAGTGCCCCAGGCGGATTCGTTAGCAGCCTGAGCTAATACCAGAGAGGGTGGAATAATATTCACCCGGTTCAGCAGGATTTCTTTCTGGCCGGCTTTGTCATCCGCCTTTACCCGGTAGTTTTCCATCATACGGGTGAGCCTTTGCAGCTCTTTTTCTGTCAGCTCTTCATCACGGGCCCACTTTTCGGCCAGAGCCCGTTGCTCCAGCACACGTTGGTTTGCTTCTGTGATCAACGGTAGCAGGTAATCAAAAAACGCCTGTTTCTTTTCCTGCACATCTTTATACGTGGTGAAGTCTGGCAGCGGCGGTGCCTTAAATGCAGGTCTGTCTGAATCGGCCTGTTTTTCACCACATGCGGTGAGGGCGAGCATCAATGTGACTGTCAGTAATCTTCGCATATAACCATCTGATGTAAGTCGCTGTGTTGGTGGTAGTTTAGCGAATAACAGCGATTTGCCCCAGTCTATCTGATTTCAGCCTGCCTTCAGCATAATTATTGACGCTTTCAGTGCAAAGGTTTGTAGGATTACTGGCGTTTTATTTCATACTACCTGCTTTTCGTTATTTTTTATTACCGGGGATGCACTATCGTGTATTCTTGCCGATAAGAGGTTAAATCCGGCACGATTCCTCTCTTAAAGGAAAGAATATGGCAGACAAATCACAGGTTATAGTCGCTGACGCAACGCTGGCCGTTCAGGCTCAGCTGGTAGACGTATTGTCCGGCGCAGTGAATGTCACCAGTGTTATTAATGCTGAGCAGCTCTGGCACCGTCTGGAGCAGGGGCATGGTGACACCGATCTGCTGATACTTGATGCCGCACTGGTCGCACCGGGCCTGGATGTATTTTGCCGCAAGTGGCTGGCCGCGCCGGAAACCCGCGCAGCGGATATTATCGTGATGGGACCGGACAACAGCGATTATGAAGTGATGGCACTGACGGCCGGCGCCGTGGATTATCTGCGCAAACCGCTCAATCTGCCGGTGTGTCTGGCCCGGGTAAAAAACGCTTTACGCCAGCGCGAACGTCGACAACAGCTGGAATCCATGTCGTTAACTGACAGCCTTACCGGGCTGGCTAACCGCCGCTATCTGGACGATTTTCTGCAGTCTGAATGGCGTCAGGCGCAGCGTACTCAGGGAGCCCTGGGCTTGCTGATGGTGGATATCGACCACTTTAAGGCCTACAACGACCACTACGGGCATCCGCAGGGCGACCGCTGTCTGGCGCAGGTGGCGCACTGCCTGAAATCTGCGGTACAGCGCCCACGCGATCTGGTAGCACGTTATGGCGGAGAAGAGTTTGCGGTGATTCTGCCAGCGGTGCACAAGGAAGGGGTTGCTGTGGTTGCTGAGCGTATCCGCGAAGCGGTGCACAATATGGCAATTCCTCATGCAGCTTCGCTGGTAGAGGAATACGTTACTCTGAGTTTCGGACTGGCCTGGTGTGAGCCTTTGCAGGGTGAGGAGCCCGGCCTTCTGGTCGAGGCTGCGGATGAAGCTCTGTATTCGGCCAAGGCGGCGGGGCGAGATTGCATGAGCGAAACCGTCGATCTGGCAAGTATCCGTCATCTGCTGCCTCACTGAGCAGCAGACTTTTCTGTTTCAGGGGGCGGTCATATGAGCTGTCAGGCGGTTCAGCAATGATGCCAGCCTGACCGATGTACGTTGCCGGCGGGGAATGCTCATCTGGGCGTGTTGCAGATCTTTCATTACCTGCAGCAGCACTTCCTGGCTGGTACTGATCACTTCATAGTCGTAGTGATGGTCCTGAACGCTGACTTTCAGCAGTTCCATATATTCTCCCATCATCAATTGAATCAGGTTAAATATGCGGTCTTTTTCTTCCATGGAGGAGGCTTCCCAGTAAGCGTCTTCCAGCGTCTGGTTGAGTTCCCAGATCAGCTCACTGGCCTGAGAGATGGATAGAGCAGCCATGATCAATACACTCTGTTTAGTCCGGTATTGCTTTCAGCCTAGCAGAGCCTGGCTATTTTTCCGCCGCTCAGGCCGGGTAAAACAGGCGCTTACCGCTGTGGCCATTGGCGGTAACAGGCAGAGGCGGTCGCTCAGATAAAAAAGTTCAGAAAGGAAAGATGCAGGAAAGAGAGTGCAGCAACAATAACAGCAATGACAGCAGCCTGACGCTGCTGTCGCGAATGCTGGAGTTCGTTATCAGCCTTCGGTTTTGGCGAAGTGGCGCAGGTAGCGCTGGTTGATATCGTCACGGGCCAGCAGAATCAGTGCATCGGCGACATTAAAGTCCTTGTCCAGACAAGGTTCACCACACACTTTCACACCAATACGCAGATACGCTTTCAGTAGCGGCGGAACCAGAGATTTGCCATCCAGATCTACATCAATGCGTGGCATATGATGCTTAGGCGTTGCGCGGGTGTTTTCATCGGTGAAATGTTTGTCACGCAGATGATTCACAATGGCAACCGCACGGGCGTAACCGTCGTTTAACGAAATACTGGCACAGCCCATCAGAAAGTCGATGTTATTGGCTGACATAAACTGAGCGATACCAGACCACAGCATGCCGATTACGGCGCCGCTGCGGAAATCCGGATCAACGCAGGTGCGGCCAATTTCCATGTAGCGTTTGCCTGGTTGCACGATCTGGCTCAGATCAAATTCGGTTTCTGAATAAAATCCGCCGGTGTTCTGTGCCAGTTCGTTGGTCAGAATACGGCTGTAACCAACCACTGAGTCGTTAATCACGTCTTTAACGATCAGGTGCAGACAGTGATCATCAAAGTGGTCCTGATCGATACCTTCATCCGCGGTTGGCAGACTGGCACCCATGCCTTCTGCAAAAACGCGATAGCGCAGTTGTAAAGCCTGACGGATCTCGACCGGATCGTCCGTAATACGGGCAATCAGAGGTGCTTCCTGAGTTTCGGCCTGTTGGCGGGCAGTGGCTTGCAGCATCATCATATCCAGTGTTCTGTTTCTTGATCGACGGGCTGACTTTAAGTCAGCCCTGTGACATTTCCGTTACAGACAGGCGCTTGTTTGCAGGCCAGCTATTCTTAACCGCAGGAGGTCACTTTATGCGTGTTGTTTTATTCCTTTGTTTAATGATCAGCGGAATGGCGCTGCAGGCTGAGCCCGTTCTTGGCCCGAATACAGCGGAGCAATTAATTGATCAGGGTCTGCAGAGTGAAAAGCTGCTCTGGCTGCCGTTTCCTTTGCCTTATGAAGTTGAGCGCCGCAGTAACAGCAAAGATGCGCAGTTACTGGCCGCTCTGATGAAATACAAACTGGTGGAGCGGGAAAAATCCATGGTCATGGAAGATATCCGCGAACAGGGTGAAGCCCGCAAACGGTTGAAACTGTTATGGGTATACCGTTATCCGGATAACAAACCCATGCTTGAGCAGGAAGGGTTTTATTACGGTCGCGCTAAGCTGAAAAAAATCATGGAGTTGTCCGATCCCTACCCCAAGGGGGAAGCATTTTATGTGCGCGCCTTTGTGCAGTGGTATGTGGATGATATGCAGCGCTGGATAAAAGACCCGGCCTTTCGTGTGGCGCGAACGCTGCGCCGTTCGGCAGAGTCTTTTGACAAACCGTTTGAGAAGAGTGTGTATCTTGAATACCGCGATGGTCAGTGGCGTTACTGGCAGCCGCAGGCAGAGGACGGCAAGCTGGCCTGGTGAGCAGCAAGACTGCCAGTTACAGTTGCGTACGCAGCCATAAGCCCGGCGGTGTGCTGACACCACGGTCGGAATGCACAATCAGGCCTTGCTTATCGACAACGTAATAGCTCGGATAGCCGCTGATCTGCCATGCCTGGGCAGTATCAGCGGTGCCCAGAAATACTTCCCCGTTAAATCCTGTGTCGGCAATAAACTGCTGCACTTCGCTTCTGCTTTGCCAATCAAGTGCAATGGCGATCACACGCAGGCTGTGATCGTCGGTGGGCAATGTGTTCAGGCCGGGCATGCTGATGCGGCAGACCGAACACCAGGGGGCAAAAAAATACACCAGCGTACGTTCATATTGCGCAGGCCAGTGCAGGCTGGCCGGTAACGGGTTGCTGTCACCGGTTGGCAGTGTCGTCAGCTGACTGGTGGGTGCCGGGGTCTCGCTGTCGAGCATATGGCGCCCGAGCCACATGCTGATGAGGCTGAACAGGAGAATAAATACAGAGAGTTCGATAAGCCGTCGCAGCCACTGACTGCGACGGCGTTGTGAGGTATCAGATGGCGCGGGAGAAGCGTTGCTGTTCATGTTTCTGCAGGTAGGTGTCAAACGCCATACAGGCATTGCGCACCAGTAACCGTCCCTTTTCAGTGATACGGACCGACTGATCGTCGATGATGACCAGTCCATCTTTCACCATAGGCTCCAGTTCTGCAAGATCAGGCTGCAGCAGCTCACGGCTGTTGAATGGATGCGCGGCATCGAGATCGTCGAAGTTCACCTGCAGGTGGCACAGCAGGCTGGTGATCACCTGACGACGCAGCTTATCTTCAGGCGTGGCCTGCAGACTCTTCATGGTCGGCATCATCTGCTGATCGAGAGCGGCTTTCCAGGTGTCTTCGGTGACGTGATTCTGCAGGTAGTAATCGCCGATCTGGCTGATGGAGGAGACACCAAAACCAATCAGATCGCAGTCGCCGTGGGTGGTATAACCCTGGAAATTACGGTGCAGTTCACCGGCTGCCTGAGCCCGGGCCAGTTCGTCATCCGGACGGGCGAAGTGATCCATGCCGACGTAGTGATAATCAGCCGCAGACAGCTTGCTGATGCAGTGACCGAGAATGGCCAGCTTTTCATCTGCGGACGGCAGATCGTCACCGGAAATACGGCGCTGCGGCTTAAAACGTTCTGGCAGATGGGCGTAGTTGAACACAGACAGACGGTCCGGCTGCATATCGATAATGGTATCCAGCGTGCGGTCGAAACTTTCCAGTGTCTGGTGCGGCAGACCGTAAATCAGATCCATGTTGATGGAGCGGAAACCGAGTTCACGGGCTTCGCTCATCACGTTGCGGATCATCTCTTCCGACTGCACCCGGTTGACGGCAACCTGTACTTTTTCTTCCAGATCCTGCACACCATAACTCAGGCGGTTAAAGCCCAGTTCGCGCAGCAGTTTCAGGGTATTCGGGCGCAGTTCACGTGGGTCAATTTCGATGGAGTAGTCGGCGCTGTCTTTGTCGCTGAAGCGGAACTGACTGCGCAGAAAGGTCATCAGGTCGGTGAGCTGCTCATCACTGAGAAAGGTCGGCGTGCCGCCGCCAAGGTGCAGCTGCTCGACGATGGCATCATCGTTCAGCAGGGCACGCTTCATGGCGATTTCGCGTTTCAGCTCAACCAGATACGGCGCCGCACGGTCGGTATTCTTGGTCACGATTTTATTACAGCCACAGTAGTAGCAGACGTGACGGCAGAACGGGATATGGAAATAGAGTGACAGTGGCGTCGCCCGATTACGTTGCGCAAACGCCTCGCGTTCGGCCGCGTCATTTGTGACTGGCTGAAATTCCACCGCCGTCGGGTAAGAGGTGTAGCGTGGTCCCGGGCGGTTGTAACGCTGGATCAGCAGCGGATCCCAAAGAAGGTTCTCGGTCATAGTCAGTATCACTCTCAGTTGAGGGCGCTATTGTAAGGGCATGGGCCGTCTGCGGCCCTTGCGCCACATCAATTGAACAGCAGGTCCGGCAACGCCGGATGGTGCTTTAACCTCAGTATTTATCAGGGTTTAGCATTGATTTACGTGAGTTTAATTATCATTCGTTGACTTAACCCGGGCCAGATGGGGTATCAGCGCACGAATTATTTAAGTTTTTCCTGGAAGAGCCGCTAACAGGCTTGATTTTGACCGAAATCAGACGTTTGATAGATCTTAGTTGCTAATAAACGGAAGAATGCTTCAATTGCTGCCACTGGCGATACTTGCCAGCTTGTCAGAAAAAAGAACCAGTAGCGACGCAGAAATCAGGAATAAAGACGCCGGGTTAACACTGCAGTCCTGATCCGTCAGGTACGGGGAAGAACTCAGGGGAAGGTGCAGGGGGAACTATGCCAAAGAAACCGTTTACCGCAGAAGAAATCTCGGCGCAGCGCGAGCGCATCATGGACAGTGCATCCAGTGTGATGGCAGACGTTGGTTTTCACCATCTTTCTATGCGCAAACTGGCGTCACAGTTGGGGATGACCGCCAGTAACATTTACAACTATTTCCCGGATAAAGAGACACTCTTTATTCATACCCGTCGCCGTGGCTTTGATCTGGTGTTTGCCGATATCAACAAGCAGATGACTCAGGCCAGCAATCCGGCGGAGGCGCTGTTCACCTTTGCCCGCCAGCTGATTCACTTTGCCCAGCGTTTTCCCGGTTACTACCAGCTGATGTTTCAGCCGCCGTTACTGCGTCTGGATGAGGCCGAGACCGTTGATCAGGAAGTGCAGCTGCAGGTTGAGCGTCTGGTGGAAGAATGGCAGCAGCATCTGTTATCTCTGCTTACCGATGCCGCGCCGTCACTGGCCGAACGTCCGGAAGCCGCACAGAAGCAGCAGGCGCTGTTTTTTGTAGCGTCTATTCACGGTCTTATCGATTGCTATCATTATCAGGCGCTGCCGCTGTTGCTGTCAGGGGTTGATCTGATTCCGGACGATGTGGTGCAACAGCATATTGGTTGGTTGCTCAGTTCGCTGGAAAGCGAGACTGCAGCCGTCTGAGGCAGGCAAATATCTTCAATAAAAAACGCCACATGTCCGTGGCGTTTTTTATGTCTGCGGTTTATGCAAAATATTGTCTTCAGCGTGAATCACAGCTGATCTGCGGACGCTGGCGTTTTACCTTCCAGCATGTAAACGAAGGCAAGAATTTCAGCGATGACCTGATACAGATCCTGGGGGATTTCATCGCCCACGCTGAGTTGTGACAGCCAGCGTGTCAGGGATGCGTTTTCATACACGGGCACATCGTGCTGGATGGCCAGCTGAATAATGGCCTGCGCCAGTTCGTCTTCACCGCGGGCGCTGACGGTCGGAGCCTTCAGGCCATCGTAACTCAGCGCCACCGCTTCGGTAGCCTGCAGCAGGGAATCAGCAATGCCAGCCGTGCGCTGTGCCTCTGGCGACAGGGGCTTTTGTCCGGACTTATTCTGCGACTGATCAGCCATGGGTATCCACCAGATATTGCTGCACCTGATTACGGCTCAATGGCGGCAACTGGCCATAGCGGGCCTGCAGCTCAGAGACTTCAGCCCCCAGCGACTGCAGTTTTTTGCGTAATGGCAGCAGCTGATGATTGAGTAATTGCAGGGTGTCGCTGTTCTCTGACCAGAAGGTGGCTTTCACCGCTGGCATAGCCAGATTCAGTTCGACATCCAGATTGCCAAGCTTCTCCAGTTCAAAATGCAGGCGTAAATGCCAGCGCACGGATTTCTTTTGCTGCTCGTCAGCGCTGTTTTCTTCTTCGCGGCGGATCTGCAGCTGAATTTCCCGCAACTGGTCGCCCTGGCGGAAGAAGATGGGAATATTCAGCAGGTTGTCATTACCGGCCTGCAGGCGCGAGACCTGTTCGTGCTCGGTCTGTGCCAGAGCGGTTTGCAGCAGGCGGAAGGTTTCCGGCGTATCCTGCAGGCTGGCCGTATTCATATGGCTGACCGGAAGTTCACGCAGTGGCGGTGTTCCTTCCGGTCGCAGCTGATTGAGCCAGTTCATCAGAGCTTTGCCAAGCACAGCTTTGTGATCACTGCTGAGCAGCTGGTGTACCAGGCTGTCGCCCGTCACAGAGCCTGCTGTTTCCAGGTTGGTGTGGGTGCGCTGCAGAGCTGCCTGCAGATCGCCGGGCGTCAGTTTCAGACTCTGCATCTGCAATTGCGTCTGCAGAACCTTGTTGGTGGCGGTAGAACTCAGTGAGGAACTTGCCGCTAATGCTGTTCTGCCGGCGGCAGACAGTCCGGTCGCAGCGGTGCTCTGAGCAGGCGCTGTGTTTGCTGCTGGGGTTAGTGCTGAGTTTGGTGCTGGGGTTGTTGATGGCGACGATGATTGTGAACCGCCCGGCTGGCCGGGGCTGCTTTTTGCCAGGTTTCCGGCTTTCAGCCACAGATTGCGGAACATATCGGCCAGCTCTGAACGGGATGTTGCGGGCTGGCGGTTTGCATTGGCCGGATTTTCCGCTGATGAAAGATTGGCGCGCTCACCGGACTTGCCCTGTGCTGTAGCCTCTGTGACGGATGTTGCCCTCCCGGAGGAGGACAGGGAGTAGCCCGAACGTAGCTGTTCAGCCAGCCTGAAAAGCTGGTTTTCATAGCTCAGGCCATTCTGTTTAATCTGCTGCTGTAACACCGCAGGTTCTGCCAGTTGTGGACTTTCCGGCAGCTGGCTGACCCACTCACTGAGCATCTGGCGCACACTGGCCGGCATATTGGTGCTGTTATTCTGCGGGCTGGTCTGTACGGCGGGCGACGCTGACGCCTGTGGCCCCATCACCGCCAGTAATCGATGCAGGGCAGATGCCTGAGACAGGTTTGCCAGCAGATTTGCCTGAGATTGGGTGTTGGCCTGGGAGACAGTTGTTCCCTGGGCGGAATACAGACCATTGCTGGCGGCACCCTGAGGCTGCGGCTGTGTTGGCAGCAACGGCAGACGGCTGGCGAGAAATTGCTGTACCAGTGGCTGTAGTGCAGACATCTGCAGGTTACTGCCAGTACCGGATGTGGTGGCGGGTGGTGTGATGCTGCGTACCTGTATGTCAGGACGTGGCTGTTGGTCGCTGACCGCCAGTTCCAGCCGGGTTCCGGGAGGAAGTGGGTATTCACTTTTAAGGGGGAAGCTGCGGCCTTCGGCTTTCATTGTCAGCATAAACTGGTCGTCTGCGGCCTTAACAGACACCACTTCTGCACGGATCAGCGTGCCGGACGACGACGCAGAACGCCCCTGAACCGGCGCCGAAGCACTGGCTTTCAGGAGGTTGGCAGAGACGAGTGGGGTGGAATCGGGCAGCATAATTTTGATATCGGCCAAGGTTTACGTACCTTTACTCAGCTTAGAGGCTAACAGGCCGCCGCGACAGCCTGTTTTTGTATATAATGCCGCCGTTTTTTGTGTCAGGATTGCGACTTTCTGTTGAGTCCGGCCTGGCAAAATCGATTTGTGATGGTCCGGTGTTTACGGACCCTGAGGTTTAGCAATGCCCGCCAGCCGTGGCCACACAACCATTGATCTTGAAGCGCGTCAGCTGTTCTGCGAACGCGATGACCGTGTACTGTTTGATGAGCTGGACCTCAGAGTAAAAAACGGTGATCTGCTGCAACTGGCAGGCCCCAATGGCGCCGGGAAAACCACCCTGTTGCGCCTGCTGTCCGGACTCAACCGCGATTACGAAGGCGAACTGTTATGGAACGGACAGCCTTTGTACGATGATTATTCCTCCTACTCTGCCCAGCGTCTGTATCAGGGCCATCTCGCTGCGGTGAAAAAGCCGCTGACACCGCTCGAGAATCTGCGCTGGCTGGTCAGCCAGTGGCAGGTTGCGGAGGATGACCTCTGGCAGGCTCTCGATGATGTTGAACTTGGCGGCTTTGAAGAAACGCCCTGCCAGCAATTGTCCGCCGGGCAGCAGCGTCGTGTGGCGCTGGCACGTCTGTGTGTCGCACCGGCACCACTGTGGATTCTTGATGAGCCTTTTACCGCGCTGGACAAATATGGCGTTGCCTGGCTGGAGCAGCAGTTGCAGAAAAAAGTCGAAGACGGCGGGGCGGTGATCATTACCAGCCATCATGCGCTGGAAAATATCGCCAGTCTGCAACAGCTTGAACTCGGGAGTGTGCGCGCATGAGCCAGAGTTCAGGCCAGAGTTCAGGAGTGAAGGGTTTCGGCCTGGTCGGGGCGACTGTGCGTCGCGACCTCACACTGGCTGCGCGTAATCCGGGCGAGTGGCTGAATCCGCTGATGTTCTTTCTGATGGTCGCTGCACTGTTTCCGCTGGCGGTGGACCCGGATCCGAAATTCTTAAGCAAAATCGCCGGTGGTGTGATCTGGGTGGCAGCGTTGCTGGCGACCCTGTTGTCACTGGATGCGTTATACAAAGCCGATGTTGAAGATGGCTCGCTGGAGCAATGGCTGGCGTCCGGGGAATCCCTGTACGCTATGTCGCTCGGCAAAGCACTGGTGCACTGGTGCATTTCCGGCCTGCCGCTGACCATCATGGCGCCGTTACTCGGATTGATGTTGTCGTTGCCTGCGGATGCTTATTGGGCACTTATTCTCAGCCTGCTGGTCGGAACCCCGGTGTTAAGCCTGTTGGGTGCTGTCGGTGCGGCGCTGACCGCCGGTGTGCGCAGTGGCGGACTGTTACTCAGCCTGCTGATTCTGCCGCTGTATATTCCCGTTCTGATTTTTGCTGCCAGCGCCGTGTATCACGCCGGCATTGGCATGGAGTATAACGGCCAGATCGGATTTTTAGGGGCATTGCTGGCTCTGGCCATCTGCCTTACACCGTTTGCGTCAGCGGCGGCTTTAAAACTTAACTTATCGCGTTGATTGGAAATATCTATGTGGCAGTGGCTTAAACGACTTTATCATCGCCTTGGCTCGCCGAAATGGTTTTACGAAATTACGGCAAAGTGGATTCCATGGCTGGCAGTGCTGTCTGTGGTGGGAACTGTGGTGGGGCTGGTGTTGGGTCTGCTGTACGCGCCGGCGGATTATCTGCAGGGCAACAGTTTCCGCATTATTTACATCCATGTGCCGGCGGCGATTCTGGCTCAGAGCGCCTTTATGATGATGGCCGTGGCNGGNGCCGTGTTCCTTATCTGGAAAATGAAAATGGCTGCCTGGGTGGCCAAAGTGATNGCACCGGTTGGTGCTGCGTTTTGTCTNATCGCACTGTTTACCGGAGCNATCTGGGGTAAACCGACCTGGGGCACCTGGTGGGTGTGGGATGCGCGTCTGACCTCCATGCTGTTACTGCTGTTTCTGTATTTNGGTGTGATGGCNCTGCAGCAGGCAATGGATTCTGAAGAAAGCGGTTACAAAGCGGCAGCGATTCTGTCGCTGGTTGGTCTGGTCAATATTCCGATCATTAAATACTCAGTGGAGTGGTGGAANACCCTGCATCAGCCGGCCACGCTGAANCTGACAGAAAAGCCCAGCATGCATCCGGATATGCTGATTCCTTTGCTGNTNATGATTGTCACGACGTATGTGTTTTTTGCTCTGCTGGTCATTCTGCGTACACGCAATGAAATCCTCTGGCACGAGCGTAAGCGCAGCTGGGTTAAAGAGATTCTGGAGCACTGATGGAATTTAACAGCTTCGCCGATTTTATCGCCATGGGCGGTCATGGTTTTTACGTCTGGTTGTCTTACGGCCTGACCGCTGTGGTGATTGCCTGGAACGTAGCGCAGCCTGTGATGCGCCGCCGCCGTTTATTAAAAGAGCAGGCTCAGCGTCTGCGTCGGGAGAAAAAGCATGACTCCAAAGCGTAAAAAACGCCTGATTCTGATTCTGTTTCTGGTCGCCGGTGTCGGTACCGCAGTCGGCTTGCTGATGTACTCTCTGAGTCAGAACATCAACCTGTTTATGACGCCGACTCAGATTGCTGACGGTGAAGTGCCGGTAGGGCGTACCATCCGTGCCGGTGGTCTGGTGGTGGTTGGCAGTCTGCAGCGCAGTCAGGATTCGCTGGTATCTGAATTTAAAGTGACCGACGGTAATGCNGAAGTCACNATCACNTACGATGGCATTCTGCCGGACCTGTTCCGTGAAGGGCAGGGCATTGTNGCCATGGGACAGTTAGGTACTGACGGGGTGTTTGTGGCGTCAGAAGTACTGGCAAAACACGATGAAAACTATATGCCGCCGGAAGTGAAAGACGCGCTGGAAAAAGCGCACAACGATGGCAAAGAAGCGCTGGAATCGGCGAGGTATTAACATGACAGAGTGGTATGGCATGGTGCCGGAGTTTGGACAGCTGGCGTTGATTTTTGCGCTGCTGGTGGCGGCCCTGCAGGTTGTNATTCCTCTGCTTGGTTTAAAAATGCAACAGGANTGGCTGATGGCATACGCCCGTCCGCTGGCCAATGCNCAGGCGATCTTTCTGCTGATCAGNCTGGTCATTCTGGCTTACTGTTTTGTNGTNGATGACTTTTCNGTTGCTTATGTGGCAACCAATTCNAANACCNNCTTACCAACNCCCTATAAGATCAGTGCAGTGTGGGGCGCCCACGAAGGTTCCTTANTGTTATGGGTAACCATGCTGGGCTGCTGGGGCATGGCGGTGGCCATGTTCAGCCGCAGTCTGCCGGCGGATATGGTGGCNCGTGTACTGGCCATCATGGGGCTGGTATCGCTGGGTTTTATTCTGTTTACCCTGGAAACGTCTAATCCGTTNGCCCGCAACCTGCCATCCATTCCATCAGAGGGCGCTGANCTGAACCCGCTGCTGCAGGATTTCGGTCTGATCGTTCACCCGCCAACTCTGTACATGGGCTANGTGGGTNTGTCGGTGGCTTTTGCCTTTGCNCTGGCGGCNCTGATGGGCGGTCGTCTGGATGCAGCCTGGGCNCGCTGGTCGCGTCCGTGGACTACAGCAGCGTGGATCTTNCTNACNNTNGGTATNGCNCTGGGCAGCTGGTGGGCNTACTACGAACTGGGCTGGGGCGGCTGGTGGTTCTGGGANCCGGTAGAAAATGCGTCATTAATGCCNTGGCTGGTNGCCACTGCACTGCTGCACTCATTGGCGGTGACAGANAAACGNGGCCTGTTTAAAAGCTGGACGGTATTGCTNGCTATTTTTGCNTTCTCNCTGAGTNTGCTGGGTACCTTCCTGGTGCGTTCCGGNGTACTGACGTCNGTGCATGCNTTTGCTTCAGACCCTGAGCGCGGTGTTTTTGTGCTGGCATTATTGGGTATCTGTGTTGGTGGCTCGTTGTTGCTGTACGCGTTAAAAGCACCGACGGTAGCGTCAGTTGGCCGTTATGAGTGGGTTTCCCGGGAAAGCTTCCTGCTGCTGAATAACCTGCTGCTGGTGGTTGCCGCCTTTGCCATTCTGCTCGGTACTCTGTANCCGCTGATCATTGATTTCCTTGGNCTNGGTAAAATCTCTGTCGGTGCCTCCTGGTTTAACACCATGTTCGTGCCGTTAGGTGTNTTACTNGCCATTGTTGTNGGCCCNGGTTCTGTGTCGCGCTGGAAAGCGGACGAAATTAAACGTCTGGGCAGCAAAATGATTGCTGCTCTGGCGGCNGCAGTNATTTTTGGTTTGGCGATTCCGCTTATCCACGGCGGTGACATGAACTGGAAAGTACTGCTCGGTATGGCCGTTGCTGTGTGGCTGACCGGCGTGACACTGCAGGACATGTGGTACAAATCCCGTGGTCAGCTGGCACGTATTCCGAAGCTGGGTCTGAGCTATCACGGTATGGTGATNGCGCANCTGGGTATNGCGGTAACCATCGTTGGTATCACCATGGTGGCGAATTACAGTGAAGAGACTTCAGCGCGTATGGCNCCNGGTGACGTTGCCGAACTGGAAGGTTACCGNTTTGAGTTTGTCGACGCCGGTCANGTGGAAGGCCCGAACTACACCTCGGATGCNGCCCGCTTCCGNNTTTTTGATGGTGATAAACAAATCGCTGTNCTGATGCCGGAAAAACGNCGNTACACCGCCCGTNGTCAGGTNATGACNGAAGCGGCAATCGATGTATCTCTGTGGCGCGANGTNTATNTNTCNATGGGNGANCCGCTGGANGGTGGTGCCTGGGGCATGCGCCTGCAGGTGAAACCNTTTATGCGCTGGGTATGGCTNGGNGCCATTTTTATGGCNNTTGGTGGCTTACTGGCGATGCTGGATAAACGTTACCGCACTCGTCGTGATTCGAAAAACAGTTCTGCACAGAATGGACAGGAGGCTGCNGCATGAGCCGTCTGAAGTTATTTATTCCGTTAATTATTTTTATGGCGCTGGCCGNCGTTTTTCTGATTCAGCTGAATTCCGATGAAGACAAAACGGCATTGCCATCNCCCTTAATCGGCAAGCCGTTCCCGCAGTTTATTCTGAAAACCGTTGANTCCGGTGAAGAAACCAATCACCTGCCGGAAGAACCGGTACTGGTGAATGTGTGGGCNACCTGGTGNCCGACCTGTAAGGCNGAGCATGCGTTTCTGAATAAACTGGCNGCTGAACAGGGCATTAAAATCGTCGGTATTAATTACAAAGACGATGATTTTAAAGCGAAGCANTGGCTGAANGCCTACGGCAANCCTTACATGTTTAATATTTCCGATCCNGACGGTCAGCTGGGNCTTGANCTGGGTGTNTANGGCGCACCGGAAACCTTNCTGGTCGACAGCAAAGGCATTATCCGTGCNAAACATATTGGTGATCTGAACACNAAAGTNTGGAGCACCTTAGGGCCACAATTTGAGGCGCTGAAATGAAAAAATGGATGCTGATGTTGTTGGTCTGTTTTTCTCTGCCGGCGTTTGCGGTGGTGGAAGGCTACAAATATCAATTTGATTCGCAGCAGGATACTGACCGCTTTAACAAGCTGGCGGAAGATCTGCGTTGCCCGAAATGTCAGAACCAGAACCTGGCGGATTCCAATGCGCCAGTGGCCAGNGACATGCGTGAAAAAGTNTATGAAATGATGCAGTCCGGCAGCAGCGATGAGCAAATCGTTGATTATATGGTCGACCGTTATGGCGATTTCGTGCACTACACGCCGCCGGTAAAGAGTAAAACCATTTTTCTCTGGGCCGCACCTGCCGTGGTTTTCGTGATTGGTTTACTGGTGCTGGTGATGATNCGTCGTGGTCAGAAACAGGCTCCGCAACCGCTGACGGAAGAAGAAAAAGCACGCCTGAATGCACTGAAAAATAAGGCTGATAAGCAATGATCTGGGTTTTGCTGTTACTGAGTTTATTACTTCTGCTGATATTGATGATGCCNGCGCGCAGGCNCGACAACATCGTTATGCAGAATCATTCTGAGGAAAACCTGCGTCTTTATCAGGAGCGTTCNGACGAAGTTAAAAACAGCGATCTGGATGATGNACAGAAAGCAGCNCTGCAGTTNGAANTGGACCGTGAATTTCTGGCCAATGCCGGAGATGAACACCAGNCAGGTTCCGCACAGCGCGAACCCAAACGCTGGCCTCTGGCACTGGCTATGGTGGCTGTGGTACTGGCCGGTACGCTGTTGTTTTATCAGTTCTGGGGTGCATCGGTTGAACTGAAGGCATCGGCACTGCTTGATAAAGCCGCGCAGGTTGAACTGACTGAGCCTGAGCGTAAAGAGCTGATCGGNTATCTGAANCAGGCGTCAGACAANGATCCGCAGAACGGTGAATGGTTTTATCTGTATGGCCGTATGCTGACCATTGATAACCAGTTTGATGAAGCCGCAAAAGTGTTTGCTGATATTCTGGTGACCNTNCCGGAAGAAGCCACAGAAGACCGTGCNGTCACACTCACNTTGCTGGCTCAGGCNAAGTTTTTTGCTGCGGATCAGAAAGCAGATCAGGAAACNTATAATCTGCTGAAAGAATCTCTCGATCTGCAACCGGCCAACCGTCAGACCCAGGGGCTGGCCGGNATGCTGGCGTTTGAGCTGCAGAATTACCGNGGCGCCATNGATCACTGGAAAGTGGTCTGGCANTCNTTACCGGATTCACCGGAAGCTCAGATGCTGGCTCAGGGCATTCAGCGCGCAGCTGACCGCCTGCAGGAGCAGGGTGAAGACGTGGATCTGAGCTGGCTGGAACGGGTACAGCTGAAAGTCCTGGTGGACCTGTCGGATGAAGCNCGCGCCGCCGCTGCGCCGGACGACACTGTGTTTGTTCTGGCCCGCGCAGCATCCGGTCCGCCGATGCCATTAGCGGTACAGCGCATGACCGTGGCTGATCTTCCNCAGGTTGTNACCTTAAGCGATGCTCAGGCCATGGCACCGGGNATGAATATCAGCAGTTTTGATGAACTGACACTGATTGCCCGTATNTCNAAAAGCGGCCAGCCGCAGGCGCAGCCAGGAGACTGGCAGANGTTGAAAACGCCGGTCAGTAACCGTGAGAAAGAACGGATTGATCTGGTGATCAGTGAGTTGGTTGAGTAATCACGGCGCAGCGACAGACATAAAAAAACCGGGCNCTNCCCGGTTTTTTTATGTCTGAATGATGCNNGTCAGAAATTCCAGTACACCGTGGCNTTCATGGCCATGGAATAGAACTCGTTATCCGGCAGTTCGATGGTCTGGCTGGAACCTAAGCGTTCACGGATACCGTCACGCCAGCTGGCGTTGGTTTCNNCAACCAGCATAGCGCCGACTTCCGGACGGAACTGATAGCCCACGCCAGCGGTTAAGCGTACATCGACACCACCACCAAAGTTGCGCGTCAGAGCGCGGTTATTACCGCTGTTNAGGACGTTTTCATACAGGTTGATACCCACATGGCCACCGAGCAGGTAACGCAGCCCCACGGACTGGTCTTTAAAGTAGCTGTCGTATTCAAACCCTGCGGTCAGACTGAATGAGCTGGCGTCTTCGAATACCACGTCCATGGTGTCTTCCGGGTCGAAGCGGGTGGCGGCGAAGTATTCATCTTCAGTGGTAATCACNTTNCCGGCGGCATCGGTGAAGGTGCCGTTGTTAATGCCCTGCACAATCGGGTCATACAGCTCAGGGGTATTACGGATATAGTCTTCGATGGAATCNGCAAACGCTTCGGTCTGATCCGTGCTGCGCCAGTCAAAGCGTGAGAAAGATACTTTCTGATAATGCAGTCCCAGCAACCAGTAGCCGCCGTTGCCGAGATGATAGGCACCACTGATATCCAGCATCTGGAAGTTCATGGCGGCAGTATCGTTCTGAATATGGCCATCAAAACCACTGGCTTTCCAGTCTTCTGTATCCTCTTCTGCGATCAGCGTGGAGGCTGTGCGGATAAAGAAACCAAATTTATCGTCGATGGCGGTGTAGCCACCGGAACGCTGACTGATGTTGGTGGCCGAGAAGTTGGATTTCACCTTCATGCCAGCGTAGTCGTCGATGGTTTCCTGATANTTCACCACNTCAGCGCCGGCGCCAAAATAGCTGTATGAAGTATTGGCAAATTCTGCCTGAGACGTCAGAGATGCGAGGGTCAGCGGCAGCGCCGCAAGATATCGGATTTTCATAGCCTTTCCCTGGGTTCTTTTGAGTTTATTTAATATACAAAAATATGCTGCGCAGGATTACAGTGCAAAGTCGCCATAGCAGGCTTTATCAGCGTGTTATCTGCGCAAAATAAAAACACTCGTGCAGTTATTACCAGCGTGCATANTGGTCTTCGGCNAGTCCCCATACGCCTGACAGGCGTATGGTTTCACCGGGCAGNTGGATTTCTCCATGATAAAGACCNAAGTACTGCTTAAAGTTTGAGGCAATCAGCACGGCGTTAATTTTTTCCTGGCGTTTACCTTTNGGCTCAAAGTGCAGATCAATCATGCCGTCTGCTGAGCGCATTGCCCAGGAGTGAGTCGGATGATGGCGATCGAACAGGAAATCCGTCATATCCACTTTAATAAGACGTCCGTCCAGCCANAGCGCATTTTCGGTNAAACCGGTTTCATTGACACCAGCGGCCAGGTTCATGCCCAGACGNCGTCCATCTTCCAGCGTGCACGACAGGCTGCCCCANTTCCAGAANGTTTCACGGCGCATAAANCCTGCGCTCCAGTCCACTGCNGCCAGCGTATTTAAATTTTTCAGATCATAAACACTGTCACGCCANCGGACCTCGCCNTTGCAGACACGGGCGGCACTTTTCTGAGTATAGGTCCAGCCCTGATAGCCAGCCCGCGTGCACAATGCCAGCGGTTGATAACCCGTTGTTTCGTCGATGGTGGCGTCAATCTGAGTGCCGTTTTTCAGGCTGACCTGCAAGCGGCGTACACCAGGTACACTGGTGGCCTGAATGCTGAAGTGGTTCTGTCCTTTTCTGAAGCCTGTGCTGCCATTGAGTGGGCTGCTGTCGGCAAACGTATGGCGGGAAAATGGCTGCAGAAAGCTGAATTCTTCGTAGGTGTCTGTCGCCGGATGATAAAGGTACAGAAACGCATTACTCACCAGCTTGAGGTCGACGATGGCGGCGCCAATAATTAATTCCGGACTGATCAGGCTGATGAACTGGAACTGATTAAATGCCAGACGCTTACGCCATCCGGATATTTTGCGGTCCATCACTGTGCGCAGATCAAAGTCCTGATAATTGATGTCTTCGACACCATCAGGAAACAGACCATAGGTTGGCTGCCCCTGGGAATTGATCAGTTTTTCGCGTGCAGGCATTACATCTTCCTTATGCCGCTGTATCAGCCGCTGTTGTTATTGCTGTCTGGCATGCTCTGATTGCATTCAGTATAGCCTATGGGACCTTAACAGAGGGGAACAGGGCCACCTGCGCCTTTTGCGCGGGATGCAGCGAGTGTAGTGGTCAACTATTTCCGGACAGTTTGTTAAGCCGTTTTTCTGCCTGCACAGGTGTTAACCCACCGTTATAACTGTGCGGGCGTTGT
>PAJK01000007.1 GCA_002706025.1 Oceanospirillaceae bacterium | reverse complement strand
TGAATACCACGGCGCATAAGTCCGCGCCCGAGCACCAGTGCCACAACGGCAGCAGACATCCCCAGTAGTGAGATTTTCTCAATCAGATTGGCAACATCCTGCAGATGAACCACCTCCGGCTGACGCAGCAGAGGCTTGGTCTGACCGGCTTCTGTGGTGAATTTAATGTCCGCCAAACCCACGCCCTGATGATGAACGGCGTACACGATCTGATTAAAAAGATGGCTGTAAGCGGGCTTATCAAGGGTTTCAAAGCCACTGATATAACGATTCTGCGGTCCGAATTTATCGATGTGGGCGCCAATGTCGTACCAGTCGTACCAGAAATCATAGTTGTAGTTCTGCCCCGCCTGAATGTACCAGCCAGCGGTGAGGCTGGTTAAAAGTCCGCTGAACAACACAACAAACCACAGAATCTGGTGACTCTTTCTCATGCTAATCCTTCGATAAATTGACTGACTTCCGCGGCAATCGCCGGGCAATCTTCTGCCTCAAGATGAAAATGGTGATGACCTGCCAGGGACTTACAGATCATATTATTAAAGTAAGCCGCACGCTGATCGATGATCGCCTGCGGCACTATGCCCTGCTCGGCCCGGATTGCCAATGCCGGGACCTTGATCGCTGCCGCAAAGGCCGCAACCTGCTGTTCTGTCAGGCGCACACGGGACACATCGCGCAGCCGGGGATCCGTACGCCATACCAGTCCGGAATCCGCTGCCACAAGGTTACGTTCAATCACGGGTTGAATCGCCCCCGGCGTCAGCTGCGGGGTCAGCTTACGCCGCGCTTCGACTGCCTGTTCCACCGAGGCGTAAGGGCGCAAGCTATCTGCAGAACGGTCACGGCGCGAGACAATCGCTTTCGCCAGTTGCTGGGGCGCATCCTGCGCTTCCGTAGTAATGGGCCCGAGTGCATCCAGTGCGATATAGCCGCGACAGAGTCGCGGAAAAGCACCGGCGAATAACATCCCGATCGCGCTGCCCATGGAATGACCGAGTACAACCACCGGACTCTCAGGTGACACCTGAGTGACCAGATCGTATAAAGCCTCCACTGCACTCCAGATGGCATAATCTGCCCCTTCGCCTAACCAGTCGCTGCGACCATGGCCGGGCAAATCCGCGGCAATCACCTCACATTGCGGCAACAGCTCACACAGCAATGGGGCCAGCCTGGTGAAGCTGGCAGCATTATCCAGCCAGCCGTGTAATGCCAGAATCGTTACGCCGGACGTCTCGGCAGATTCAGCAACATTATCCGTGCTCATAGTTTCAGCGGCATGAACGGGTGAAGTTCCATTTCTGCGCAATTCCTCACTGCGCTGTCCACTCCAGTGCGACCCACTCCAATGCAGCCCGGTCAGCGTACCGTAACGACAGCGCCATGACGCAGAAGATGGTCTTATATCGCTCATAAGGCCTGCTCCAGCCAGTGATGAATGATTTCAGCGGTTTTCCCCGGATGTTCCAGTGGAAACATATGTGACCCGGGCAGCCAGCGCACTGACATGCCCAGTCGGCGTCGCATCAGCTCAGCATTGACCGGTTTAAAGACTTTACTTGCCCGACCGCCGACCACGCAGCCCGGCATAAGCAACGGCCGCTTAGCCCTGATGTTATCGGGAATTGTGCGGTAGATACTCAGCTCTGTCTCAGGATCAAATCTGAGTCTGACACCATCGCCACAGGGCTCGGTTCCGGCATCAACATAATCTTCCAGACAGCCCGGACCGAATCCTCTCATCAGGGTTTTAGCGGAAAAATAACTGAGGGCTTCTTCTCTGGAAGACCACTGTGCGCGCCGGCCATTACTGCGCCCACCCGGCGTGATCCGGTCAACTAACCCAAGTTTCTTCGCCATTTTCAGACCACCGGCCTGCAGACGGGTCAGTGCCGGCGCATCCAGCATAACCAGCGCTTTGATCAGGTCCGGGCGACGCACAGCCACCATCAGACTGAGCAGACCACCCAATGAATGACCAACCGCAATGACAGGCTGTTGGTACTCCTGCTCAAAGAAATGGATAAGCTCATTGCACAGCTGATCCCAGTTATTGGTTACGGGATAGAGAGGATTGTGCGCCAGACGGTCGGTCACCCGTACGTCGTAATGTTCAGCAAGAATGCCCAGCATCTGGCGGTAACTGCCGCCAGGGAAACCATTGGCATGGGAGAAATGAAGGATGTCACTCATATTATTGTAATGCCGGACCGGCTCCATTTTCACAGGAGCCGCTAAGCTACCGTCTGTCCGCGCATCACACAAGGAGATGTCGGTCAGATACCGTCCAGAACCGGATACCAGACGCCTTTGACGGTCATACAGCCGGAGGCAGCAATATCCCCCTCCAGTTGCCAGACTTCAGCCGGCGACCAGGGCTGATCGTAGATCTCGCCATCAACCAGAACCGCCGCCAGATGACCTACCAATGGCAGATGAGACACCAGAATCAAATCATTAGTGCACGCCGTCAGATCGTCCAGCAAGGCTTTCAGATTGGCGTCTGGTGTCAGGTTTTCGCTGGTTTCAATCTGGGTACCCAGCGCTTCACTGATGGCTGCAGCAGTCTGCATTGTTCTCTGGAAGGGGCTGGCAAGAATCTGCACAGCATCTTCTCCCACCTGCTCTTTCAGCCATGCAGCTGCCCCTTTCGCCTGTTTTTCACCCTTTGCGCTCAGACTGCGGCTGCTGTCGTTCACGGCGCCCTGAATTGCGGAGCCATGGCGCACAATATAAATTTTCACTGACGGATACCCTGCTACTCATCATCAGCAGGCCAGTCTTTGAACGGAAAAGGTTTTTCTTCACTGCTGCCGGATAAATAGTGCACGATCTGCTGAATGTAGATACCCAACGACTTACCAAAAGAAGCCAGCGCTTCATTTGGCTGTCCGGACAACAGGCGGAACACCCATTGCGCCAGAGTAACAACCAGCAAAACCAGATCGAGCACCCGGTACACCAGAAAGAAAAGTGCGATGTATAACGTTCTCAACCAGAAAGCATCGGACGTTACATTCTCTTTAAAATCGTTCATTTCTGACCTCATGGATTTCTGCTGCAGCAGACGCTGGTGAATTAAATTTCATGTCGTGGCAACGCAAACTCAACATCGGATGCGGCATCACCTGTCATCAGCCCCTGAGCAACAACCCGGGGATCGGCGCCATTGAAGAGTACTTCATATGCGCCCATCACAAGGGGCATATAGATACTGGATTCCGCAGCTTTTGCCCTGACATAACGCAAGGTATTTACACCTTCAGCCACTTCGCCCAGTTCGTCGATGGCTTCATCAAGGGTTTTACCCTGACCGATGGCGTAACCGACCCGGTAGTTGCGGCTCAGTGGTGACATACAGGTCACCACCAGATCGCCGACGCCGGCAAGCCCGAGAAACGTCAGTGGGTTCGCTCCCTGAGACACAGCAAAGCGGCTCATTTCTGCCAGTGAACGGGTAATGATCATGGCCTTGGTATTCTCACCCATGCCCAAAGCGGCTACAAAGCCGGAGACGATGGCATAAATGTTCTTCAGTGCACCGCTCAGCTCCACACCATAAAGGTCGTTGGAAGCATAAACGCGGAAGTAATCACAGCTCAAAGCTTGTTGAAGATTACGTCGTAAGTCACTGTTATCACTTGAAAAAACAGTCGCCGCTAATTCGCGCTTGGCGATTTCTTTGGCAAGGTTCGGACCGGACAGCACGCCAATCGGATTGTCCGGGCACAGCTCTGCCAGTACCTGACTCATCAGATTAAAGCCTTCCGGCTCAATGCCTTTGGTGGTACTGATCAGCGCCTGTTCCGGCGTCAGCCAGTCTGCGAAGGAATTCACCACTTCGCGCACAGACTTACTGGGTACTGACACGAAAATCGCATCCGCACCGGTCACCGCTTCCTGCAGCGACACCGAAGCCCGCAGCTCAGGATTCAGCTGCACACCTGGCAGGTACTGTTCGTTATGATGTTTGTCGTTGATTTCGTTGGCTGCGTCTTCATTGCGCAGCCAGAGAGTGGTCTGAATACCATTATCGGCAAGGATGTTACCGATAACCGTACCAAAACTTCCGCCGCCAATTACGGCTGCTGATCGTATAGCCACAGGGCCCCCAGGCTTTCCGGATTAAACAGAGGACGGTCAGTTTCCGTCTGATTCGAGAGAGTCTACCAGTTCTCTGAACGCATCTTTATTCTTATCGTTCAGATTCATCAGCACCCGGTGTGCAGAGATGACCTGCTCCCGTGCTGTATCTTCATCCAGTGACTCTGCCACCCATTCACAGAACTCGGCTTCATCTTCGAAGGGCTCATCCATTATATGGAAAACCTGATCGAAGCCCATACTCATAAGAATACGGGTAATACCAGGGTTCGGGCTGGCAATGGTAGGTGTAATGCCGAACTTTTCCCGGCACACAATGGAAATCTTGGCCATCTGACCAAGTGTGGTGCTGTCGACACCTTCTGCATAAGAGAGGTCGATCACAACATTATCGAACTTACCCGCTGACAGAATTTCGTCCAGGTAATTTTCAAAGGCCGAGCTCAGATTCAGGCGCACATCACCGCGCAGACGTATGACGTGCACGCCACGACAAAACGCTACCTGTATACTGCCTGAATTCATAAACGTCCCCGTCGTACCGCCATCAGGGCGATGTCATCCGGTAAATCATCAGTGGTGCCAGCACCCAATTCGCTGGTCAGCACAGACAGATCACCTCTGCTGCGCACGGCAACATCGAGCAACAGAGCTTCCTTATCATTCAGAGTAGACTCTTTCATGATTTCCAGTATGCCGTCAGAGAACATCAGCAACGCAAAATCCGCTTTGAGGGTTGCGCTGTACTCCTGATATTGGGCTTCACGGAACAGGCCGACCGGCATGCCGCGCCCTTCCAGATAGCGACCGCCTTCGTCATCCAGCAGTACAGGCATAGGAAAATGACCACCGACACTGTAGCGCATTTCCAGAGTGCGGGTGTCGATCACTCCGTAAAACATTGTCAGGTGTTTTTCCAGCTCAGATGCCAGCAGCTCGGAATTGATGCGATCCAGAACCTGTGCCGGATGCATCAGATCGTCGCTGGAGCCACGCTGACGGTTGCGGCGCAGGCGATAGGTAAGATTTTTAAGCAAGACCGTGACAAAGGCGGATGAAGCGCCATGGCCTGACACGTCGGCGATATAAAACGCCAATTGATTGTCGCCCAGCTCAAAGTAGTCAAGAAAATCACCACTGAGCATCAGAGACGGGTAAATCAGGTGTTCACAATGAATCGATTCGTAGTCCAGCGGATCAGGCAGCATTCGTAACTGCGCCTGTCGCCCTGCCTGCTGATCTGCGCGCAGCTCATTCAGGCCACGCTGCAGCTCACGATTGGTCTTTTCCAGGTGTTCGCGGTAAGCGCGGTTGTCACACTCAAGCCGGGCACGCTGCAGGGCTTTTTTCAGGGCGTGATGCAGCACTTCCAGATCAAGGATGGGCTTAACCAGAAAATCGTCTGCGCCGAGACGCAGTGCTTTGACGACATCATCCATAACGCCTGCGCCACTGACGACAATGACCGGCAGATCAGGATAATCTTTTTTGATGAGTTCCAGCAGTTCAATGCCGTGCATACCCGGCATTTTAAGATCGCAGACGACGATATCCGGTATGGAGCGGGCAATAGACTCCAGTGCCTCGGTTGCATTGCCTGCCGCCGCAGCCCGGTATTCGTAATCGTCAAGAAAGGCGATCATGCTGTCACGAACGGTTGAATCATCATCGATGACCAGCACGCTAGCGGCCATTCGTTGCTCCTGGATCTGTGCCTGCCGGATTGTTATGTGACAGTGCCTGTTGCGCAAAGAATACTGTGATTCCGGCGAACACTACCCCCAACCGCAGCACCATGCAATCCCCTTCCTGCCTAATCGGTCAGAAATAGACGATTACGATCTTTGTCTGATCGTTTTTTGCTCCGATTAACGATAAACAGGCTATGAACAGAGCCCCGAACTGGCACAGAGCATGCTGAATATTTCTCAATGTACAAAATTTAGACAGCAGTGCTAGCATCGAACGAACCCATCAAGGAGAACGCCCATGACAAGCCTGGCCCGCAACTACCAAGAAAAAAGGGACTTCATCCGTATGCAGGTCTCAGCACCGGCCGTGCTGACCCTCGACAACGGCAAACATATTGAACTAACCTGCCTCGATCTGAGCAGCAGTGGCGTTCAGCTACAGCATTATGAGCCGCTGCCGGTCAATATCGGCGGCTCACTGGTTATTTCCAGTGGCGGTGGCTACACCAATCCACTGGAAGCCCACATCACCATCTGCCGCATACAGCAGTCGGGCAATGACGAATACCGCATCGGTGCTGTCATCGACAACATTCGCTGAAATAAAAAAGCCCGCAGATGCGGGCTTTTTTACAGTCTTTGTCTGTCCGTTCAGAACAGACGCAGCGCCTTATTTAAAATAAGCGTTGTCTGCCTGCGTGTGGTCAGTCACGTCGCGGACACCATTCACTTCAGGGATCTTGGCGACAAGGGATGCCTCAACGCCGTCTTTGAGGGTCATATCCACCGCGCTACAGCCCTGACAACCGCCACCAAACTGCAGGATGGCAATGCCTTCGTCGGTGAATTCAACCAGACTGACTTCGCCGCCATGAGACGCAAGCCCCGGGTTAATCTCTGTGTACAGCAGATAATTGATGCGCTCTTCCACCGGGCTGTCGGCATTTACCTTCGGCATTTTGGCGTTTGGTGCCTTAATCGTCAGCTGACCACCCATGCGGTCTTTGGCGAAATCGATGACCGCTTCTTCCAGGTAGGGAATGCTCATACCTTCAACAAAAACCTTGAGCTTTTCCATGTCCTGAATCATATCGGTGTCATGAACTTCTTCCGGGCGACAATAGGCCAGGCAGGTTTCAGCGTATTTGGTGCCCGGCTGGGTGATAAAAACCCGGACCGCCATCCCCTCTACATTCTGTTTGGCCAACAACTCGGCCAGATACTCTTCTGCATCCGGGGTGATGGTGATGTAACTTGTCATGGTAACTCCCTCTCTAATCTGCTGACATTGTAAACCATGGCAATCCCGCAACAAAATACCCAAGCAAAATGGTTGGATAAGACACGCGGTTCTGCCTCTGGTACAATTCGCGCCCATTTTTATGCTTGCCAGTTGCCCGAACACAATGAGTCAGAAAAAGATGCCTATAAACACTACCCGTCAGCAGCGTATCGAACGATTAAAAACGGCCCTTACCGAGCGGATTCACATCCTCGACGGCGGCATGGGCACCCTGATTCAGTCACACCAGCTGGAAGAAAAAGACTATCGCGGCAGCCGCTTCGCCGACATCAGCCAGGAAGTCAAAGGCAATAACGACCTGCTGGTTCTGACCCAGCCTGAGATTATCGCCGGTATTCACCGCCAATATTTTGCTGCAGGCGCAGATATTGTTGAAACCAACACCTTCAANTCGACCCGNGTTTCACAGGCAGACTACCAGATGGAAGATCTGGTTCCTGAACTGAACCGTGAAGCCGCCGCNCTNGCCCGCCGCGTCGCCGATGAAGTNGAACAGGAAACCGGNATNGCCCGCTACGTGGCAGGTGTTCTGGGGCCTACCAGCAAGACCTGTTCGATCTCTCCCGATGTAAACGACCCGGGTTTCCGTGCCATTACCTTTGATCAGCTGGTGGAAGAATACGCCGAAGCCACCCATGCACTGATGGANGGTGGCGCCGATTTAATCCTGATTGANACGATTTTTGACACACTGAATGCCAAAGCCGCAGTGTTTGCCGCTCAGGGCGTGTTTGAAGAGCGCGGCGAAGAGCTGCCGATCATGATTTCCGGCACCATNACNGATGCCTCNGGCCGTACCCTGTCNGGCCAGACNGCCGAAGCCTTCTACAACTCNCTGGCTCACGCCAAACCGCTGACCATAGGCCTGAACTGCGCNCTGGGNGCGGAAGANCTGCGCCCGCACATCGAAGAATTATCGAACAAAGCCAACTGCTTTATTTCAGCNCACCCGAACGCNGGTCTGCCAAATGAATTTGGTGAATACGACCANACGCCNGCGCAAATGGCGGAGATCGTAGAAGAATTTGCCGCTTCCGGCTTCCTGAATATTCTCGGTGGNTGCTGTGGTTCTGAACCNGCACACATCAANGCTATCGCTGAGGCGGTTGCCAAACACAAGCCGCGTAANATCCCTGAGATCAANCCAGCCTGTCGCCTGTCTGGACTGGAGCCGTTCAACTTTGATGAAACCAGCCTGTTTGTGAACGTCGGCGAACGCGCCAACGTGACCGGCTCAGCTAAGTTCAAACGTCTGATCGTNGANGAAAACTACGATGAAGCGNTGGAAATCTGCCGTGAACAGGTGGANAACGGCGCCCAGATCATCGACATCAACATGGACGAAGGCATGCTGGACTCTCAGTCTGCCATGGTNCGTTTCCTCAACCTGATCGCGTCCGAGCCGGATATCGCCCGNGTNCCCATCATGGTGGANTCGTCCAAGTGGGAAATCATTGAAGCCGGCCTGAAGTGCATTCAGGGCAAGGCCGTGGTGAACTCTATCTCACTGAAAGAAGGCAAAGAAGAATTCGTNGCCAAAGCCAANGCCTGTATGCGCTATGGCGCTGCGGTTGTGGTCATGGCCTTTGATGAAGACGGCCAGGCNGACACCGAAGCACGTAAAAACGAAATCTGCGAAAACTCNTACCGNATNCTGGTCGATGAAGTGGGCTTCCCGCCGGAAGACATTATCTTTGACCCGAATATTTTTGCGGTAGCAACCGGTATTGAAGAACACAACAACTACGCTGTGGACTTCATCAACGCCTGTAAATTCATCACCGAAAACCTGCCCTATGCAAAAATTTCCGGTGGTGTTTCCAACGTTTCNTTCTCCTTCCGTGGTAACAACCCGGTGCGTGAAGCGATTCACTCNGTGTTCCTCTACCACGCCATTAAAAACGGCCTGAGCATGGGTATCGTTAACGCTGGNCAGCTGGCGGTGTATGACGATCTGCCNGCAGANCTGAAAGAACTGGTTGAAGACGTTGTCCTGAATCGCCGTGAGGATTCCACTGACCGCCTGTTAGCCGTAGCCGACAACTATCGTGGCGACGGCTCAGTGGCAGAAAAAGAAGACGANGAATGGCGNTCTCTGCCAGTNGCGGAGCGTCTGACGCACGCCCTGGTNAAAGGTATCAACGCCCACGTTGAAGCCGATACNGAAGAAGCCCGCCAGATGTTCGACCGTCCGATCGAAGTGATCGAAGGTCCATTGATGGATGGTATGAACGTGGTCGGNGACCTGTTTGGTTCCGGTAAAATGTTCCTGCCGCAGGTGGTAAAAAGCGCCCGNGTNATGAAACAGGCCGTNGCCTACCTGCTGCCGTTTATCGAAGACGAAAAAGACGGTAAGTCAGAATCCCAGGGCAAAATTCTGATGGCCACGGTCAAAGGCGACGTACACGATATCGGTAAAAATATCGTTGGTGTGGTGCTGCAGTGTAATAACTTTGAGGTCATCGACCTCGGTGTGATGGTNCCTGCAGANAAAATTCTGAAAACCGCCAAAGAAGAAAACGTCGATATCATCGGCCTGTCCGGTCTGATCACCCCNTCACTGGATGAAATGGTNCACGTAGCGCGNGAAATGCAGCGTCAGAATTACCATATTCCGCTGCTGATCGGTGGTGCNACCACNTCGAAAGCACACACTGCCGTGAAAATTGAACCGCANTATCAGAACGATATTGCCGTCTATGTGGCNGATGCCTCCCGTGCCGTGGGTGTTGCGCAGAAACTGGTGAATGCNAACTCGAAAAAAGAATTTATCGCTGANCGTCGTGAAGAATACGAAGGGGTGCGCGAGCGTAATGCCAATCGCAAAGCCAAAGCNCTGCTCAGCTATAAAGACGCCTGCGCCAATCCGTTTGACGGCAAATGGGACAGCTACACACCGGNNGCTCCGGTAAAAACCGGTATTACCCGTTACGAAAACTTTGATCTGGCNGAACTGGCTGAATACATCGACTGGACACCGTTCTTTATGTCCTGGGAACTGGCCGGCAAATTCCCNCGCATTCTGGAAGACGAAGTGGTCGGTGAAGCTGCCACCAATCTGTATAAAGATGCCCGCGCTATGNTGCAGCGCATCATTGATGAAAAATTATTCAATGCCAAAGCGGTGGTCGGCATCTGGCCTGCCAACCGCGTTGGTGCTGATGACATCAAAGTATTTGATGCTGACAGCCATGAAGANCTGGCGATTCTGCACCANCTGCGNCAGCAGACGGATAAACCAAACAGTCAGCCAAACTACTCTCTGGCCGACTACGTTGCACCNGAAGGCACCCAGGATTACATCGGTGGTTTTGTGGTTACNGCCGGTTTTGAAGCTGANCATCTGGCGAAGGAATTNGACGCCAACAACGANGATTACAACAGCATCATGATGAAGGCACTGGCCGACCGTCTGGCGGAAGCCTTCGCTGAGCGNATGCATGAAATCGTACGTAAAGAGCTGTGGGGCTACGCGGCAGATGAAAGCCTGAGCAATGAAGATCTGATCAAAGAGAACTACAAAGGNATCCGNCCGGCACCNGGCTACCCTGCNTGTCCCGATCANACCGANAAAGAAACCCTNTTCCGCCTGCTGGATGCAGAAGCGGCAACCGGTGTNTCNCTGACCGAAAGCTTTGCCATGACACCGGCGGCTTCCGTCAGTGGCTGGTATTTTGCGCATCCGGAGGCCAAATACTTTGGTCTGGGCAAAATCGGTAAGGATCAGGTTGAAGACATCGCTGCCCGCAAAGGCATGGATGTCGAAACCATGGAGCGCTGGCTGGCACCTCACCTCAGCTACGACCGCTGAGGTGGAATGACAGGTGGCATGAGGGACGACGCAAGAGATCGCATGAATCTGGTCGCCAGANGCTGGCAACGCCTGGCNCTGATGCTGGGCGTCCTTCTTCGTATTGAAGAAAAGCGCCTCAAGCGCATTTTTGCCATCAGCATNCCCATNATTGGTGGCATGCTGTCCCAGAGNGTGATCAATCTGGTTGANGCNGCNATGGTAGGTCGCCTNGGCGATGCTGCNCTGGCCGGCGTTGGCATTGGCTNTTACGCAACCTTTATCACCGTNTCTGTGGTTATGGGNCTTTCCGCTGGCGTACAGGCCATGGTGGCCCGCCGCCAGGGCGCCGGACAGCTGGATCAGATCGGTGAACCTCTGATTGCCGGCCTGCAACTGGCGGCCTTGATTGGCCTACCTCTCACCCTGCTGGTCTATCTCGCAACGCCCTGGTTTATCCCTCTCTTTAATTCGGATCAGCCAGTGCTCGACGTTGCCATGCCCTATTTTGAGTGGCGCACTCTGGCGACGGTTGCTGTCGGTATGAACTTCGTTTTCCGTGGATTCTGGAACGGCATCAGCGAAGGCAAAAAATACCTCTACATTCTGTTGCTGATGCATCTGGTNAACATCATTGTCAGCTGGGTGCTGATTTTTGGNATCNGCAGCTGGGANGGCTTTGGTGCGGTTGGCTCCGGCATGGGCACCACCATTGCCCTGTTNTTTGGCTGCGCCATGAATTTCTGGGTCACGTTCCACCGCCATCGTGAACGCTTCCGCCTGAGCGGTGTCAGCGCCGACACCATGCGCAGTATCGTGCGCCTGACCATCCCCAATTCNACCCAACAGACTCTGTTTGCCCTGGGTAATGGTGTTCTGTTCTGGATCATCGGCCTGGTCGGCACGCAGGAGCAGGCCATCGGCCATATTCTGATCAGCCTGATGCTGCTGATGATTTTACCTGCGGTTGGCCTCGGCATGGCCGCCACCAGTCTGGTCGGTCACTCACTGGGGCGNGAAGAGCCGGTTGANGCCTACCGCTGGGGCTGGGAAGTCACCCGNGTAGCCGTATTTATTATGGCCATTGCCGGCCTGCCGTTGTGGNTGTTTCCGGAATACGTGCTGCGCATATTCACCCCGCATCCTGANCTGATCGCNCTGGGCGAATGGCCNCTGCGNATCACCGGGCTGAANATCGCGCTGGAAGTCACCGCCATGGTACTGACCCAGGCTTTACTGGGTGCTGGCGCCAGCAAACAGGTCATGATCATCAACCTGCTGATGCAGTGGTGTGTANTGCTGCCNCTGGCNTTTCTGGTTGGNCCGGTTGCCGGCTTCGGACTGCTGGGAATCTGGTTGCTTCAGGGCATACAACGTATTACTTTATCGGCCATCTACGGTGCCATCTGGCGTAAGCAGACATGGGGCCGGATTTCTTTTTAAGACGTTTAACCTTGCAGTAACGTCTGNCCGTCAGGCTTTAAAATCTGACACTTTCCGTATGAGGCCAGTATGCCGAGAGTTCATCCCCTGCAGCCGGTATCGGCTTACGAATACATTACGCCAGTCGTTGCCCATCGCGGCGCCAGTGCCGAAGCGCCGGAAAATACTGCCGCAGCTATCCGGCTGGCAGCNTCTCAGGGCGCCCGCTGGGCGGAAGTGGACGTTACCATCAGCGCCGACGGTATCGCGGTTATTCACCATGATCACGACCTGAACCGCTGCTCTGACGGTAATGGTCTGGTGATTCTGCAACAACTGGCGCAACTGAGAAAACTCGACTGCGGCAGCTGGTTCAGCAGCAATTACAGCGGCGAGCCTTTGCTGACCCTGGCGGATCTNATTCTGCTGGCCAACGAACTGGAAATAGCCCTTAACCTGGAAATCAAACCGACACCAGGACGCGAAGACGAAACCGTCTGGGCCATTGCCGAAACCCTGCGCACAGTGCCCAGCGAGCAGCCTATCCTGCTCAGCTCATTTTCTTTTTATGCCTTNCGCGCAGCAAAAGACTANNTGCCCCATCTGACCCGCGCCCTGAATGTCGAAGCCATCCCCAAAGACTGGCACAGCCGTCTGGAAGAACTGGACTGCCATGGCCTGCACTTCGCCCATGAGTTTTCGCAGCCAGCGCTGATCGCGGAAATCCGTCAGGCCGGCTACCACATGCTGGTNTTCACCGTNAACAACGCCCATGAAGCGCAGAAGCTGCTGGATATNGGCGTCAGTGCGGTATTTACCGACTTCCCGGGCCGTATGATCCGNGGTCTTGCCAGCGCAGAACACNCAGGNGTTGCTCATTAGCNGNCCCCTGCTGAATACGGCTGCGAACTCAGCGGANGGTTAAANCCGGGCAGATTTCAGCAGCAACGCTCTTATTCCACTATGTTTTAGACATATAGATAAATATTCATTTTGNATATATAGAAGCTCTGTTAATGTGCGCTGCTATATAACTGGGGTGNTGTGGATCCNGCCATCAGCGATGACCTGATTGACGATCAAATCCNCCATCCCGANCAAACTCAAAACCAATCAGCAACCGGTTTCCTATGTACGTATACGACGAATACGACCAGCAGCTGCTGAATGAGCGNGTCGCTCAGTTCAGTGGTCAGGTTACACGTTATCTCGACGGTAAAATCCCGGAAGAAGAATTCCTTCCGCTGCGATTACAGAACGGCATTTATGTTCAGTGCTATGCTCCTATGCTGCGCGTGGCAGTGCCTTATGGCGCCCTGAACTCTGCCCAGATGCGCGCTCTGGCACGCGTTGCCCGTGAATACGATAAAGGCTACGCCCACTTCTCTACCCGCCAGAACGTCCAGTTCAACTGGCCAGCTCTGGCGGAGTGTCCGCAGATTCTGGCGGACCTTGCTGAAGTGCAGATGCACGCCGTGCAGACCAGCGGTAACTGTATCCGTAACACCACCACCGACGAGTATGCCGGTGTTATTGCTGAAGAGATTACTGATCCACGTCCTTACTGCGAAATCATCCGTCAGTGGTCTACCTTCCACCCGGAATTTGCTTTCCTGCCGCGTAAGTTCAAGATTGCTGTGAATGCTGTTCCAGGCGCTGACCGCGCTGCGATTCAGATTCACGACATCGGCGTTAACATCGTACGCAATGAAGCCGGTGAACTGGGCTACCGCATCCTCGTCGGCGGCGGTCTGGGCCGTACCCCGGTTATTGGTACTGAAATCCGTGCTTTCCTGCCGGAAGAAGATCTGCTGACCTACCTGGATGCGGTAATCCGCGTGTACAACCAGTTTGGTCGCCGCGATAACAAGTACAAAGCCCGTATCAAGATTCTGACCAAAGCGCTGGGCATTGAGCGCATGCGTGAACTGGTTGAAGCTGAATGGGAACGTATCCGTGACGGCGAAGGTAAACTGACTCAGGCCGAACTGGATCGCGTGAAAAAACACTTCACCGAACCTGCATACAAAGACCTGCAGGATGAGCCGGCCGAACTGACGTCTGCCAAAGCTGAAAATGCAGCGTTTGCCCGCTGGTTGCAGCGCAACGTGCGCGCACACAAAAAAGCCGGTTATGCCGTCGTCACCCTGACACTGAAGCAGAAAGGTACGCCACCGGGTGATATCACTGCCGAGCAGATGGATCAGGTTGCCGATCTTGCTGACCGTTACAGCTTTGGTGAACTGCGTTCAAGCCATCAGCAGAACCTGGTTCTGCCGGATGTGGAACAGGCCGAACTGTTCGCACTGTGGCAGGAAGCGAAAGCCAACGCCCTGGCGACGCCGACCCTCGGCCTGCTGACCGATATGATCTGCTGCCCGGGCGGCGACTTCTGCGCCCTGGCCAACGCCAAGTCTATTCCGGTAGCAGAAGCCATTCAGGTACGCTTTGACGATCTTGATTATCTGCATGACCTGGGTGAAATCGACCTGAACATTTCCGGCTGTATGAATGCCTGTGGTCACCACCACGTTGGCAACATCGGTGTACTGGGTGTCGATAAGAAAGGCGAAGAGTTCTACCAGATTTCTCTGGGGGGCTCCGCCGCCGGTAACAACAGTGAAGAAGCGTCACTGGGTAAAATCCTCGGACCTTCTTTCGCCCGTGAGCGTATGGCCGATGTGATTCAGACCATTCTCGACTTCTATGTTGAAAAACGCCTCGACGGCGAGTCTTTCCTCGAAGCTTACCGTCGTATTGGTCATGGTGCATTTAAGGAGGCAGTATATGGCCCAGCTGATTAAGCAACAGCAGGTTATCGGCAGCGATAACTGGCAGGTCATCGAAGACGATGCCGCCGTTTCTGATTATGCCATCGTTTCGCTGAGCCGCTGGCAGGCAGAGCGCGACACTCTGGCTGAAAAAGCACAGGCCGGCGTACTCGGTCTGTTCCTGAAAAGTGAAGAAACTGCTGACCTGATCGGTGACGATGCCAGCCGCTTCGCACTGATTGCCATTGATTTTCCTAAGTTCACTGATGGTCGTGGCTATACCGCTGCCCGCCTGCTGCGTGAACGTCACGGTTATCAGGGCGAGCTGCGCGCCATGGGCGATGTGCTGATCGACCAGCTGTTTTCCATGCAACGTTGTGGCTTCGACAGCTTTAACCTGCGCGATGATCAGGATCAGGAAGAAGCACTGAAGGCATTTTCGACCTTCACCAGCTGCTACCAGACCGACGCCCGCGAGCCGCGTCCACTGTTCCGCCGCCGCGCATAACGCACGGCATGGCGCCAGCTGCCAGTCAGGACAATGGTTCTGACTGGTAGTTTACCGATAGCCAAGTCTCCCCGCCTGCCTTACTCTTGCGGTAAATGTCACCAACAGAATCCATCAGACCGACCGGATATCCCGCAGTATAATCACGCGTTTTTCACTGCCTTTTTTCATTGCCCGTTTCTTCATTGACCGTTTTTTTGTGGAGCGCCGATGCAGCAGGACATTGTCTTTTCGATCTTTATTATCTTTGCCGGCGCTGCCGTACTGGCAACCTTCGCCCTCTACACACGCCAGCCGGTGCTGATTGCCTATATTGCGCTGGGTGCTCTGGTAGGTCCGTTTGGCCTGGGCTGGATCAGTGACCCGCAACAGATGGTGCACCTGGCCGACATCGGTATTATTTTCCTGCTGTTTCTGCTTGGCCTGGATATGCAGCCATCGGCGCTGCTGGCGGTGTTACGCAAAGCCATGCTGGTTGCCATTATCAGCTCGCTGGTGTTTTTCGCCGCCGGCTTTGGCCTGACCCAGGCGTTTGGCTTCAGCCGTATCGACAGCCTGATTATTGGTCTGGCGATGATGTTTTCCAGCACCATCATCGGTCTCAAGCTGCTGCCGACCACAGTGCTGCACCATAAGCGCATGGGCGAACTGATGATTGGTCTGCTGTTGATTCAGGATATGTTCGCGATCTTTGTGCTGATTCTGCTGGGCGTCATGGAGGGTGGATCCAACATGCCGGTGTGGCAGCCATTTGCAGCATTGCCTTTATTGGCCGCGGGCTGCTTCCTGCTGGTGAAAGGCGTGATCCTACCCTTAATCGCCCGCTTCGACCGTTACCACGAGTATCTGTTTATTCTCGCCATTGGCTGGTGTCTGGCCGTGGCGGAAGCCGCCAAAATCGTGGGGCTGACCCACGAAATCGGCGCCTTTATCGCAGGTGTCACCCTGGCGACCAGTCCGATTGCACAGTTTATGGCCATCAGCCTGAAGCCATTACGGGATTTCTTTCTGGTGATGTTCTTCTTTGCCTTAGGTGCCCGCTTCAATATTGGCTTACTGACGGATGTGATCGTGCCCGCGTTGCTGCTGGCCATCATTATTCTGATCATCAAGCCGGTGAGCTTCCGCTTTCTGCTTGGCCGCTTCAGTGAACGCCGGGAGCTGGCCTGGGATGTCGGCTTCCGTCTGGGGCAGATCAGCGAATTCTCGCTGCTGATCGCCTTTGTTGCCCTGCAGAGCGCCCTGCTCAGTGAAACCGGCTCTCTGCTGATTCAGGCAACCGCCATCATTACCTTCGTCATCTCCAGTTACATTGTGGTGTTCAACTACCCGAACCCCATTGCGGTCAGCGATAAATTACGCCGCGACTGATACTGCAAACCGGCTGGCCAGGCCAGGCCATGCACAACCGCTAAATCACGCCCAGCAGCCACAAAAAAGCCCGCTCAGCGGGCTTTTTCATTTCAGCGGTGAAGCGCAGATATTATTCCTGCGCCAGATTCAGCCGGTAACGGCCCACCCCCTGGCCGCTGAGGATTTTCTTCAGCGTTGCATCCAGCTCGCTGCGGCCAAGATCGGTTGTCAGATCATTCAGTCCGGGCAACGCCCATTCCGCGGCGGCTTTATTAAGCACAGATTGCTTATCTTCGCGCGGAATTTCGACTGAATCCACGCCAAGCAGACTGACGCCCCGCAAAATAAACGGAAACACGCTGGCTTCCACTTTGATCCCTGCCACCATGCCGCAAGTAGAAACGGCACCTTCCGGCATGATCTGCGGAATCAGCGCTGAGACCAGATCGCCGCCTGTGGTATCCAGAGCGGCCTGATACAAAGGCTTGGCCATGGCTTTGCCTTTCAGAGCCATCACTTCGTCGCGACCAATAATGGCGGATGCGCCAAGGGAGGTCAGAAACTCCGCCTGTTCCGGCTTCCCGGACAGAGCAATAACCTCGTAACCAAGCTTACTCAGCAGTGCTACTGCCACTGAGCCTACACCGCCAGTAGCACCCGTGACGACCACCGGGCCTTTACCCGGTGCGATACCAGCGCGCTCCAGCTTCTGCACACTTAAGGCAGCGGTGAATCCTGCCGTCCCCCAGGCCATAGCATCGGCCATGGTCAGATTATCGGGCTTTTTCAGCACCCAGCTGGCCGGAACACGAATATGCTGACCAAAGCCGCCGGCGGTATTCATTCCCAGATCATAACCAAACAGCACAACTTCTTCGCCAGCGGCAAATTCTTCTGAGCTGCTGCTCAGCACAACACCTGCAGCATCGATGCCAGGCGTATGCGGGTAACTGCGGGTTACCCCTTTGTTGCCTGAGGCTGATAAGGCATCTTTATAATTCAGCGAGGAATAATGAACCTCAATGACTACGTCACCGTCGGGTAAATCACTGTCTTCCATGGATTGCCAGCCGGTCGTATAAACCGGTTTTTCAGCGCTGGAATCCTCTTCCACGCGGTATGCAAGAAATGCCATATTGCCTCCTCGTTGGGGGTTACCCCTTATTCTGTTGTTGGCGCGTAAGCATAGTTAACAGGCGCGTAAACGCACCCTCAGCGCCGCGCTCTACCGCGACACCCAGTTTTTCCTGAAGCGTTTTACGGAATTCATAACGCACCTGATACACATCTGCTCTTTCGCAGGCTGCCATCAGATAATCATCGCTGGTCCCCACTTCATCAATAAGACGTTTATCCAGCGCCTGCTGGCCATACCAGATGTCGCCGTTGGCCACTTCTTCGATATCAATGCGCGGGCGGAACTGTTTAACGTGATTTTTGAACAGCACATGCGTGTCTTCCAGATCGGTCTGGAATTTTTCCCGTGCCTCTTCGGTATTTTCACCGAACATGGTCACCGTACGCTTATACTTACCGGCCGTGAACAGCTCATAATCAACGTCATGTTTCTTCAGCAAACGGTGGAAGTTCGGTAGCTGTGCGACCACCCCGATAGAGCCGACAATGGCAAACGGCGCAGCAACGATGCGATCAGCAATACTCGCCATCATATAGCCACCGCTGGCTGCGACTTTATCGATACACACGGTCAGTGGAATACCACGGTCACGCACACGTTTCAGCTGAGACGCCCCCAGACCATAGCTGTGCACCATGCCGCCGCCACTTTCCAGTCGCACAACCACTTCGTCATCTGGCGTAGCCAAGGTGAGAACAGCGGTCACTTCCTGCCGCAGATGCTCCACCTGACTGGCCTGAATATCACCATCAAAATCCAGCACATAAATACGTTTGGTTTTGTCGACAGTCGCCATAGCATCTTTAACGCCCTTCAGACGTTTCTTCTCAGCTTTGGCTTTTTCTTTATCTTCTTTTTTCTTTTCTTTTTCTTTCGCCTTGATGGCGTCACGGGTCAGGACAGAGTCTTCCAGCTGTTCTTTATGGTCTTCGAGGTCATCATTGATCTTGCGGATGTTGAGTTCGCCTTCGTTGGAGCGGCGATTGCGGCTGCCAATGGCAACGATTCCACCGATCACAACCAGAATGGCCACCACAATTGTCACCGCTTTGAGGACAAACAGGCCATAGTCAGAGATAAATTCCACACATGCTTCCTTTAGTACGTAATATTTGCAGCAATGCCACAGGATAACGGATTCAGGCGCGTGGACAAGTCAGCGTTTGCAAGGAATTCAAACGGACGTATGATTTTTGATTGACAGGCATACCGTCTCACCATAGAGTTGACCGGTCCAGTGGACAACCATTGCAAATTATCATGCAAAATAACACCCATGACAGGATGCTGACACGGCAACATCTGATCAGCAGATCTCCTGTCTTTCAGTAGCAATAATAAGGAAACCGTTATGGCATCTGTTGCAGAAATCATCGAAACAATGAACAGCAAGTTCAACGCCGCGGCCGCAGCTGACCTGGACCTGATTTTCCAGTTCAATATTGAAGACGGCGAGACCTACCACCTGATCGTTAAAGACGGCAGCTGCAGCGTTGCTGAAGGCGAAAACGACGACGCTAACGTTACTCTGATCATGAACACTGAAACCCTGGAAGGCATCGTATCCGGTGATACTGATGGCATGCAGGCTTTCATGTCCGGTCAACTGCGTGTTGAAGGTGACATGATGCTGGCCACCAAGCTGGGCGAACTCTTCCCTGCCTGATCTGCCAGAAACGAAAAAAGCGGCCAATGGCCGCTTTTTTTATGTCTGGATTCCAGCTCTTTCTGAGCTTTCCCACTAGCTGTTGCGTTCGTTCTTTACCAGTCACTCTGCAGCACTTTCTCCGCCACATCGTTCAATGGTCGGGCCATCATACCTTTCGGCGTCAAATTGACAGAATACACGGCACCATTCACCAGCGGCATATACACGGCACGTCCGGATTCAGCTTCAAGCCAGAAACTGTGCCCTTTCAGCGCACTCCACAGATCGACCCAGCGGGAATCAGACAAGGCATACACGGTACGCTCAGCAGTACGTTCCTGTTCCAGCGACAGGTAACGCCCGGACAAACGGTCGAGACGATACAGAGGCATCTTACCCATGGCCGCCATTGGACCACTCCAGACCAACAGACGAACATCCAGCTGCCACTGATCACCCATCAGCTTGTAGCGTTGTTCAGTGCCATCTGCACCGGCCAGCGTCAGGTCAAAAACCTGATCATCAAGCTGATACACACTGACCGTTGCCAGAGGTTGCTCCTGCAGTAACTGACGATAACTCCAGAGATCCACCAGGGCAAAGACGCCGGCCACTGTAAGTAATACCAGCACAAAGCCGAGCGTGCCTTTCAGCCATTGAATAAACCAGCCACGGCGCCACCAAAGCAGCACCACGATAACGATGGCGATAATCAGCAGAACACTGGTAATGCCAGTGAGTGTTCCCTGTAACATACGTTACTTCCTCAGATGGGTAATACTTTCCCGAGCCAGCTGAACGGCTTCTTCTGCACCGGCGGTTTGCCCTACCAGAGAATCAAGGAAATACTCGATGGCCGTCAGCGCATCTGCCATAGCTTCCATCTGCGCCTGTTTCGGCGGGATTTCCGACTCAAGTACATCGCGTTGCAGGAAGCGGTTAAGCTCCATCAGCATGTCATGCACTTCCGGCCGCTCCAGGAACATCATGGCCCCGGATACATCAATAATGCTTTTGCCGACGTTGCGGATATGCAGTTTATCGCCATTCGAATCGATATAAGAACCCACTGCCCGCTTGATCATGGTCATGGCCGTCATGGATTCCGACAACACAGCAATCCGCGCTTCATTCAGACTGACCGGATCAACCAGCGAATTCTGATCCAGACCTTCCTGCGTCAGCGAACGGATGGCCTGCTCAAGGTGAATAATTTCATCGGCGATGAAAGCCACTTCTTTACTCAGCACGGCGCTGCCGCCTGCTTCAAGCTTTTCTACCAGCTTCTGACAACGCTCCGATCCCTGCACTTCATTAGCAATCTGCAGAGTATCGCCGATTCGGTTGAGAGACTGGGCAAGCTCTTCAACACTGGTATCCGAAGCATCTGTACGTTCGATCAGGTCGAGCTGATCTTTAACCGACTGCAGCTCATCCTGCAACGCATCAGCCAGAGACTGCAGCGCGGACTGATCAGGGCCGCTCAGACGGGCGCGGCTGTGTGCCAGACCTGCTTCGCGGACTTCATTTTCTACATGAAATTCGCGCTGCAGTGTTTGCAGCTGTTCGGTTTCTGGCTCTGCCAGCGCAACCAGATAAACGAATTCTTTCAGCAGCCAGTCCGGCAGCTTTTCAGTAAAGGCCTGACCTTTACTTTCCTGAATGCGGCGGACCTGACGGTCGAGAGCACCCAGCAGCGAGATGCGCTGTGGGGTCATATCAAAGGAATCCTGCGACAGCGCATCTAACGCACCTGCCACCACATGCCAGAACAACCAGGATGCACCACCCCGGCTGGCCTGCTCAAAACGTTTCACGGCACGCTGCATCACCTGCACCGGACCACGACGACCGTGCCCACGGATCAGACCAATCAGCCCCAGCTGATATAACTGGCGGGCACGACGATACGGGAAAGACGCTGCATCATGCTGAGGTTCCGGCATCTGCAGTTTAGGGCGCAGATTCACCATAAAGAAGTAAGCTTCCGGCAATGGCTTTTCACCACGCACCCGGCGTACCACATTGATGGTCGGAATCAGCAGACTGGGCGCTACCGAGTTTCCGGCAGCAACAAATTCTACATAACGTTTGAGGAATACGACGGCCTGAGTAAAGGCATTCAGAATCGGCTCAGATACACCCTGCGAGCGCACGCTGCGACCGGTTTCGGCCAGTTCTTCACACAGTCGCTCACCGGCGCGGAAATCCAGCATCTTAAAGGTGCCACGGATTTGCTGTATCTCTTCGAGAAAGGAACGCAGACTTTCAGCGTCCGCCTGCTCAGAATAGGCATCAAGGTGGGACGCCGCCTGATCCAGCGCATTAGAAATCTCCGCCTTCACCAGATTCAGTGAAACGGAGAATTGGGTGACCTCACTTCCTGTCGATATATCAGCCATTATACGCGTCATTCTTATTAATCATGAAAACCATTCTAACGACAACAAAAGCAAAGAGCGATCCGTTTTCTGCAACATAAATGTGATGGACTATACTGCTTGATCAAAAACACATCGGCAATTCAGACAATATACACAGGTATTTGTTCCGATACTGCAAATGATTGATTAATGGCCAATTTATTGACTTTGCGTATTGCATTTGACGGCAAAGCGATTACATTTCGCCACGCTCTTTTGCCGTGCAGCGGCTAACTTAAGGATATTGACCATGCCGAAAAGCATACCTGCAGCGTTTGCCAGTAATTTTCTGGGCAGTGCTCCGGATTGGTATAAGAAAACCATTCTGGGGTTTCTGGTTGCTAATGTTATTTTTATTAATGTTCTGGGTCCATACATAACTGGCTGGATTCTGATCGTCGAGTTTATTTTTACTCTGGCAATGGCGCTCAAGTGCTACCCCCTCCAGCCAGGCGGTCTGCTGGCGATTGAATCCGTTATTCTGGGCATGGCCCATCCGGATATCATTTACGAAGAAGCCCTCGCCAACTTCCCGGTTATCCTGCTGTTGATGTTTATGGTTGCCGGTATCTTCTTTATGAAGGACCTGCTGCTGTTCGTTTTCACCAAGATTCTGCTTGGCGTACGCTCTAAAGTCATTCTGTCCTTTCTGTTTTCTATCGTTGCCGCCCTGCTGTCTGCGTTCCTCGATGCACTGACCGTAACAGCGGTACTGATCAGCGTTTCAGTCGGTTTTTACAACGTTTACCACAAGGTCGTGAGTAAAGGTGGCCTGGCCACAGACGATGAAGACATCAAAGAACAGCACCGTCAGGAACTGGAAGACTTCCGCGCATTCCTGCGCAGCCTGATGATGCATGGTGCCGTCGGTACCGCATTGGGTGGTGTCTGTACTCTGGTGGGTGAACCACAGAACCTGCTGATCGCCAAAATCGCAGGCTGGGAATTCATCGAGTTCTTCCACATGATGTCACCGGTTACCATGCCGGTTCTGGTTATGGGCCTGCTGACCTGTATGCTGCTGGAGAAATTCTGCTGGTTTGGCTACGGCGCAAAACTCCCGGCCGAAGTACGCACCATCCTGGAAGACTTTGACGCCGAACTGCAGAAGCAACTGATCCCTAAACGCAAAGCTCAGCTGTTCGTTCAGGGGCTGGTTGCCGTGTTCCTGGTATTTGGTCTGGCTTTCCATCTGGCCGAAGTAGGTCTGATCGGCCTGACCGTTATCGTACTGCTGACCGCCTTCAACGGCGTCATTGAAGAACACCAGATTGGTAAGGCCTTCGAAGAAGCGCTGCCGTTCACTGCACTGCTGGTGGTGTTCTTTTCGATCGTTGGTGTTATTCATTCCCAACACCTGTTTACACCGATCATTACCTGGATTCTGGATACCGATAACGTATCAACCCATGCCCAGCCGGGTATTTTCTTCCTGGCCAACGGCATTCTGTCGATGATCAGCGATAACGTTTTCGTTGCGACTGTGTATATTTCTGAAGTGAAAGCGGCATTGGATGGCGGTGAAATCACCCGTGAACATTTCGATGTGCTGGCCACTGCGATTAACACAGGCACCAACCTGCCAAGTGTTGCTACACCGAACGGTCAGGCTGCCTTCCTGTTCCTGCTGACCTCGGCACTGGCACCGCTGATTCGCCTGAGCTACGGCAAAATGGTGGTTATGGCGCTGCCTTACACCATCGTAATGACTGGTGTGGGCTACTTCGCAGTAACCCACTGGCTGTAAATCCCGTCGGACTTACAGCAAAGCATTAAACGCGGCGCCAGATGGCGCCGTCGCTTTTTTTATCGACCAGATCCAGCATTTTGTCGTGCGCCTCCAGCTCGGCAGACGAGGCCCGCACCACCACCAGATCTTCAGCATTGATGTTCTGCGTGTCGATATTCAGATCAACCACATCGTCTTTGTTGTCATCTTCAACCGCCAGCGCCAGATCGGTCTGACCGCCGGTCATCATCAGATACACATCCGCCAGAATTTCAGCATCCAGCAAAGCGCCGTGCAGCTCCCGGTGACTGTTGTCGATGCCGTATCGTTTACACAAAGCATCGAGGTTGTTACGTGCGCCCGGATGAAGATCCCGCGCCAGCNCCAGCGTATCGAGAATGCCACAGAACTCACGGGTCATCGGCAGATTCAGGCGACTGAATTCCGCATCCATCATACCGACGTCGAACGCCGCGTTATGAATGACCAACTCTGCACCATCAATAAAGGCACGGAAGTCATCCACTACCTGAGAAAACACCGGCGCATTCTGCTCAATCAGCCACTCGTTGGTGATGCCGTGAACTGCGGCGGCTTCTTCATCGATATCACGCTGCGGATTAACGTAAACATGGTAATGACGCCCGGTGAGCTTACGTTCAATAACCTCAACGCAACCGATTTCGATAATGCGGTGACCTTCACCAATACCTGTGGTTTCCGTATCCAGTACAACCTGTCTCAATTCAACACCTCTGCTACACCTTTGTTGGCCAACTGATCTGCGCGCTCATTTTCTGCGTGCCCGGCATGCCCCTTAACCCAGCGCCACTCTACTTCGTGACGCTGACATTGCTCATCCAGAGCCTGCCACAGATCCTGATTTTTAACCGGTTGTTTGGCGGCTGTTTTCCAGCCCCGTTTTTTCCAGCCAGCGAGCCATTCGTTAATGCCCTGTTTTACATATTGCGAGTCCGTGGTGAGCACCACAGAACATGGACGGGTCAGCGCTTTCAGACCTTCAATGGCGGCCTGCAGCTCCATACGGTTATTGGTGGTTGATTTATCACCACCCCACAGTTCTTTTTCTTTCGCGCCGTAGCGCAACAGCGCGCCCCAGCCACCCGGGCCGGGATTGCCTTTACAGGCGCCATCGGTATAGAGATATACCTTAGCTGACATGCAGTTTCTCCAGATCTTCCGCCGGCGCAGCGGTGCGCCCGGCTAATGGTTGTGTCATGCCAAACGCCGGCTCACTGAGCACCCAGCGTTTCGGCCGTATCGGGGTCATTCCGGCAATGGTTTTACGGGCAATCAGTATGTAGCCCGTCGCCGGCAGCCAGCGCACCCCGGCCAGCACCCGGTCTGTGCGCCGGCTTATTTTTTCCGAGCCCAGCGTCAGCGGCCAGGTATGAGCAATCGGATTGCTGTGCTCAATCCGGAAATCCAGCAGTGTCAGCCAGTCGCGCAGACGCCGCTCGCTGACCGGGTTGGTTACCCAGGGCATGCGGGTTGAAAACGTGCGCAGCCAGCGCACGCCACCCCAGATGCTGTAAGGGTTAAAACCGGTAACAATCAAATAGCCACTGGGGACAATACTCCGGGTTGCTTCACGGATAATCTGGTGCGGCCTGCCGCTCATATCCAGACAGTGCTGCAACACCACCACATCCAGACTGTTGTCAGCAAAAGGCCAGGCGTCGTCTTTCATCAGCGCCGATGATTCCGTCACGCCGTGTTGCCATGGCAGCCCCATGGTAAATGCATGCTTGGTACGGCCATGGCGCAAAAATTTCGGCTGGTTATCGATACCGGCATACAGCAGCTGATGACCATAAAGTTGAGAAGTCCATTCCTGCAGCCATCCGGCTTCCAGTGCTAACAATCTCTGCGCGACGGGTGTTTTTACCCAATTCAGATACATTTCCGGCTTAATCCGGACACTACCTGCCATGTTAATTCCCCCGGATTGTTCATCCTGATCCGTCTGCAAACCGCATCAGAGCTGGCGATTTGCAGTTGCTGACTTGCGGATGGCAGCTACGCTAATTAGACTGGCCGCTGACTAATGACATTGTAAACGTATGAAACGCTTCTCTCTATCGAAACACCTGTTAAAACCCAGGCTTTCTCACCCACGGGTGTTACGTAGCAGTCTGATTCTCGGCGGATTTATTTTTCTGAGCGGTTGTTCGCAGCTGAGTTCAAAACCAACTGCCGAAGCTGAAACCAAACGCACCGATGCCGACATATACATCATTGATGACTGGCAGCCTGCACCCGCCAGCCCGGAAACCTATGAAACCATCTGGGACCGGATTCTGGCTTCTTATCAGCTCGATATCAGCGTCGATAACCCGCGCATAGAATCCCAGCTCAACTGGTACAAATCGCATCCTGGTTACATGAACCGGGTAGCAGAGCGCGGCGTACGTTATCTGCACTTTATCATTGAGCAGATTGAAGCGCGGGATATCCCCGGCGAACTGGCTCTGCTGCCCATCGTCGAAAGTGCCTTTGATCCATTCGCCTACTCCCATGGCCGGGCATCCGGCGTATGGCAGTTTATTCCGGGAACCGGTCGTGATTTCGGTCTGCATCAGGACTGGTGGCACGACGGCCGCCGTGACATCCGTGCAGCAACGGAAGCAGCATTGCGTTACCNGAATGCCCTGCAGCGNGAATTTAATGGCGACTGGCTGCTGGCCCTCGCGTCTTACAATTCCGGGGCAGGTACTGTGCGCAAAGCCATGCGCAAGAACCGTCAGCGAGGCCTGCCGACCGACTTCTGGTCACTCGACCTGCCACGCGAAACCCGCGCCTATGTGCCAAAACTGATCGCGTTGGCCAAAATGATCAAAGAGCCGGAAAAATACAATCTGTCGCTCATGCCTCTGCCTGATGAGCCCTATTTTGCCGTGGTACAGACCGGCGGTCAGATCGACCTGTCACAGGTTGCTGATCTGGCGCAGACCTCACTGGATGAAATCTACAAACTGAATCCGGGCTTCAACCGCTGGGCGACACGTCCGGAAGGCCCGCACGAAGTGCTGATCCCGGTTGCCCAGAAAGATATTTTCAACCAGCAGATCGCTGCACTGCCGTCTTCAGCCCGTATGAAGTGGCAGCGCTACGCTGTGCGCAGCGGCGACAGCCTGATTACCATTGCGCGTAAATTTCACACCACACCGGATGCACTGAAGCAGGCCAACGGAATTCGCTCGAATATTATCCGTGCCGGTGACCAGCTGTTGATTCCGGGTGCCTTCAAGTCACAACAGGCGTATTCACAAAGCGTCAGCCAACGCCTCGATCGCCTGAAAACAGCACGCCAGCCAACCAATACCCAAAAAATTGAGTATCAGGTGCGCAGTGGTGACAGCTTCTGGCAGATTGCACGTAATCATGACGTGTCCGTTGGCGAACTGGCGCGCTGGAATGGCATGGCACCTGGCGATCCTCTGAAGGCCGGACAAAGCCTGGTAATCTGGGCCAAAAGTACCACACCGGGCAAACGCGAAGTTATCCGCAAAATCCGCTACCGCGTACGTCAGGGCGATTCACTGGCGCGCATATCGCAGAAATTCAACGTCCGCATCTCAGATCTGAAGCGCTGGAATGCTGCCGAAGTAAAAGCAAAATACCTGCAACCAGGGCAAATGCTGACGCTGTACGTCGACGTTATGCGTTGATAAAAATCAGCTCAGGGAACGAGGAAGTAACGATATGAGCAAAGTGCCGGAACTCACCCCCTGTGTGCACGATAACAGGGAGCAAACAAAGAGATTCCGGCACCTTGCAGCCAGATTCCTGACAGCGCTGATGATTGTCGGCTGCTCTCTGCCCGCCGCCGCCTTTACTGTTCAGTATGGCGACAGTGACGATCTCGACCAGGTTATCTGGCAGGACACAGCAAACCCCTTATCTCCCGGTTCTGAAGACGCCATACGCGGCGGACGCATGATTCGTGCAGTGGCTGAGTTTCCGCGCAACCTCCGCCGCATCGGCCCGGACACCGACACCCGCTTTGCCAGCACTCTGCGCTCACTGCAGCTGCCTCTTATGCTGCCATCCTATATCACAGGTCCGCAGGATTCTGCTGAGCTGTGGACGCCTGTATTGGCCAGTGCATGGGGCATAAATACCGATCAGAGCCTTTTGGTATTCCGCCTGCATGATGACGCCGAATGGTCAGATGGCATCCCCGTAAGCAGTGAAGATTTTGCTTTTTCCGGCCAATTTATCAGTGACCCGAAAACCGGGGCACCATGGCTGCGCCAGCAGTTAAAAGCGGTCAGTGACGGCATGGTGATCTTCAACAACCAGACCTTCGCCTTCCACCTGACCGCCGGGGTCAGCGAAGCGCTGACGACCCTCGCAGATATGCGCCCTTTTGCGCACCACGCCTATCGCAACGAAGATCTCTGGCCATCGGAATATAACTGGATGAAAGAGCCGACCACAGGCCCTTATTATCTGTCGCAGATCCGCCCTGGCCAATCCGTAACCTTTCGTCGCCGCAGCAACTGGTGGGGAGATCAGCTGCCCTACTTTGCCAATCGCTTTAACACCGACCGGGTAATTTTCAGGGCGATGAACGACAGCAGAACCGAGCTGGAATTGTTTACTCTGGGAGAACTGTCCGCCATTGAATACCCCAACGCAGACTATTGGCAGACCCCAGTGGTTAAAAGCAGTCTGAATAAAAAACGGGTTCAGCTGGTGCGGCTGTATACCGACACCAGAACAGCACCTGCAGGTCTGTTAATCAATCCAAGAGTACAGACCATCAGTAACAACCATGAACGGGCCTGGCTGGCCGCACAGCTGGGTTTAGCGGAAATAATGAGCAGCTACAGCCCGGCCCTGCATCAGCAATCCGGTCTTATTGATACCTCACCAATGGAGCCTGACCAGCATCCAGCTGCCGCTCCTGGGGTCTTACCATCGAACATCACGCTCAGCTACAGCGACATCGCTGACTTACCGCTGCTCAGCAAAATAAAAAATCAAGCCGCCGAAAAACATCTGAATATTCAGTTAACGAAACTACCGGTGAGAGAATTAACGGAAAAACTCAGACTGGGCGAATACGAACTGGTCTGGCTGAAATTTAAAGCACCATTGTCCGCTGAAACCGTTACCGCGCTTTTTTCACCCGACAGCGAAGGTCTGTATATTGGCGGCATCGCCAAAGCCAGCCTGATGGCTGAAAACAGTAAAGCGTCACGCGCCGGAAAACATATTGAAGATTATCTGCTGCAGGAAAACATCTACATTCCCGGACCTGCACAGGACTTTACTCAGGCAGCCTACTGGCAGTGGATTCACTTACCACAACAGGTGGGCGGACGTTATACAACAGAATTATTTGATCCATTTTCTGCTGCATCGGGTGGTTTGTTCTGGACCAATAAAAAAGAACGGGCAGACATTATGGCCAAGCCTAACCGTCGCCATGATAAAGCAACACTGCAGGTCTTTGATCAGTACCGTATGGCCGACCCTCTTGCTGCACAGCCGTCAACGGCGGTTCAGAACTGATTTCAAACACGCCCGGCAATATTAACCGCAGATACCGGAGGCATTGCTGACTCTGAGTATCGTGCGTCAGCTCCACAACTCTGTCTGTCGGTTAACGTCCCCTGAGTTGCACAGCCGACGACAGAACACTGCATCTGGTAAAATCCAGACATAAAAAAAGAGGCCGCAGCCTCTTTTTTATCTGAATAACGACCGGATTAACCAGCCGTCATGTTTTGCTGTCAGCTTCCTGAACGCTCTACTTTAATCGCAGAACGGGCCCATGACTGATAGCTGGCCATTGCGGCACGACTGTTGTCTGCACGGCCGGTTTCCGTTGCTTCATCACTGACAGCCATTTCCTTCCAGTCACGGCCATCAACAGAATCGAGCTTCACAACGGTATATCCACCGGGTGTCTGAACAGCGGCAGTTTTGCCTTCCAGCAGAGAGAATACTTTCTGCTGTGCCGCACGTGGGGCTTCTGTACTTTGCGTGTAAGTCGCTGAAACCTGAGTCCACTCCGCTTCCTGATTGCCGGCAGCAACCGCTTCTGCAACTTCCTGCGCCTTAGCAACAGCACGTTCACGCAGCAGAGATTGTTCTACCTGAGCGCGTACAACGTCCAGAGGCAGAACGGATGCATCAACGTGATCTTTGACGCTGACAACCAGAGCGCCTTCTTCCGTTTCGATAACATCACTCATCTGCTTATCAAGCATCACTTCGTCAGAAAATGCTGCCTGACGTACGGCTTCGTTTTCAGCCACACCAACGCCCTGCTGACGAGAGAAAAGCTCAGTCGATTGAGGCTGCAGGCCAATAGACTCCGCTACAGCATCAATGGTCTCACCGGAGAAAGCCAGATTGGACAGTTCCTGCAGACGCTCGGCATAAACGGCTTCGGCTTTGGCCAGCTTAATATTTTCAGACAGTTCGTCCTTAATATCTGCCAGGGCTTTAATCTGAGGGGCAACGATGTCGTCTGTACGAATGATGTGGTAACCAAATTCAGTCTGAACAGGCTTTGATACTTCGCCTTTTGGCAAAGAATACAGCGCATCATCAAATTCAGGCACAAAGCTGCCTTTCGGAGTCAGGCCCAGACTGCCGCCATTGTTGGCACTGGCGATGTCATCGGAATACTCTTTTGCCAGCTCAGCAAAATCACCACCGTTTTCGATTTTCTGATAAACCTCATCCGCCAGAGCTTTCGCTTCTTCATCACTGCGGTCATCGTTCACTTCAATCAGAATATGGCTGGCGCTGCGCTGTTCTTTCGACGCTTCCTGCGCTTTGTAGTCATCATATGCCTGCTGCAGCTCTTCTTCGCTTACTGTCTCATCAGCAGCCAGATCAGAACGCTTCAGTTCAACGTAATTGAGGCTGACCTGTTCAGGTGTTTTATAACGGTCCTTAGACGCTTCATAAGCTGCCTGAATGTCTTCTTCGGAGACTTCAATGCCAGATTCCAGATCTTTAGCCAGAATCTCGCTGTAGCTGAATGTACGCAGCTCATTATTGAGCGCTTCAGACAGCTTCACAGAAACAGGGGTTTCCATGCTGGACAGCACAAATGCAGCCTGAGCCTGGCGGGTTTTAATTTCATCGCCCAGCACCTGGCGGAAGCCCATCGGGCTCATACCGTTCATCCGCAGTACGGTCTGGAACTGATCACGGCTGAATTTACCATCCTGCTGAAATGCAGGAATCGTTACAATGGATTCGTCAATTTCACGAGGGGAAGCATACAGGCCCATCTCATCAGCCTGTACCAGAGCGAGATTCTGTTCAATTAACTGTTCAATCGCAGAATCGCGCAGGAATTTTTCATTGAAAAGATTTTCGTCGTACTGATCGCCAAACTGGCGACGCAGATTGTTTTTCTGCTGTTCAACTACACGACTGATATCGGCTTCTGTGATTTCGATATCACCCACAGTTGCTGTTGCTTCCGGGCCTGTACCCAGACTGACAATGCTTTCTACACCCCAAAGCGCGAAAACAATGATAATAAAACCGACAATTACTTTAGCGATCATGCCCTGAGCATTATCCCGCATTGTCTGTAGCATATTTCCTCCAATATGAATGCATTGCCAGAACGTAAAAAAAGCGCATCACTGATGCGCTTTTAATCTGGCGGACCGGACGGGACTCGAACCCGCGACCCCCGGCGTGACAGGCCGGTATTCTAACCAACTGAACTACCGGTCCTTAACTTTTAGTTAACGGCGTCTTTCAGAGCTTTACCAGCTTTGAAGCCAGGAACCTTAGCCGCTTTAATTTCGATAGGCGCGCCGGTCTGTGGGTTACGACCAGTACGTGCTGCACGTTCTTTAACCAGGAAGGTACCAAAACCAACCAGAGCAACCTGGTCACCGTTTTTCAGAGCTTCACCGATGCTCTCGATCATAGCATCCAGTGCACGACCAGCTGCTGCTTTTGGAATGTCAGCTGACGCTGCAATAGAATCAATTAACTCAGATTTGTTCACACTTATCCCCTTACTCTGTGCGCAATTGTGAATTCTTGTTATGCGACTGGGCGATCGCTACAAATATTTCAGAGCGACGATTTATACCAAGCGGTCAGGAGACCGTCAAGCGACCTTAGTAGGTGCTTGGCCGCCCCTGATCATCTTTTTTCGCACTCTTGTCTTCATTGGTTATTATTTCACCAACATTAGGCTCCAGTTTACTTTCCAGAGCCAGATCGAGTACTTCGTCGATCCAGTCGACCGGTACCACATTCAGGTCCTGCAGAATGTTTTCCGGCACTTCTTTCAGGTCTTTTTCGTTCTCTTTCGGAATGATAACCATCTTGATGCCGCCACGGTGTGCCGCCAGCAGTTTTTCTTTCAGGCCACCAATCGCCAACAGCTTACCACGCAATGTGCAAGAAAGTCGCGAGACTCAGCCCCAGAGCACACAGCAGACCTCAAGCGCTAACGATGGGCGTGTGGGTTCTAGGGTTGACGTGTTTGTATAA
>PAJK01000006.1 GCA_002706025.1 Oceanospirillaceae bacterium | reverse complement strand
CGGCCAAAGTCACCGATCAGGTCAAACTGAGCGCGAGCAGCAAAAGTATTCAGCAGATTGAAGCTGAGATCCGTGATATGCCGGAAGTAGACGACGCCACCGTCGACCGCATCCGCAATGCGATCCAGAATGGCGAATACAAAATCGATTACGACAAGCTGGCAGGGAAAATGCTTTCTTTTGAGGACAAACTCAACTGAAAGTAGTCCGCCATGAGCATCGACACCCAGCATTTTGCCAAACTGCTAGATGAAGAACTGAATCTGGCGCGTCAGATTCATGATCTGATGCACCAGGAGCGCGGCGCCATCCGCGCCAACGATATAGGCACCCTGCAACACCTGCGAACCTCCAGCAGCCAATGTCTGCAACAACTGCGTGACCATGCCAGCCAGCGCCTGCAATGGATGCAGAATAAGGGGATGGATTCCGCAGACACCTGTCTCAACCATCCGGATATCCGCCCGGCGGCAAACATTAACCGCCTGTGGCAGGAACTGGAGCAACAGTACAACCGCAACCGCAAACTCTCGCAACAGCTGTCTGACATTGTATTGACGGCACGTCACCGTACTGTTCAGAAACTCAAAATCTTGCGCGGCCGCGATAATGATCCACACTTATACAATGATCAGGGCAAAGAAAATCACCTCAACAACGGGCGGGGATACATTGAGGTCTGAACAGTGTCGGAAGCAATAGCCATGTCGATGGAAATGGATAGTAATCAGGAATATCTGCTGGAAGAGGCGGAAGATATCTATGGTGCGCTGCGTAAAATCGTACTTATGTCGACACCGGTGAAAGTGCATATCGACGGCAGTACCGAGGTATTCAGCTCAGCCATTACGGCAACCGACCTCAAGAGTCGCAGCTTCTTTATGGACAAGGTCATTCCCCAGCAGGGCAATGAAATGATCCGCTCCGGCAAACGCTTCAGCATTGAATGCGACAGCCAGGGAATCCGCATCGAATTCCGCATGACAGGTCGTCTGACCTATCAGTCCGGAAAAGAACAGTATCGTGCCGAGTTTCCCGATAAAGTCCTCTACCTGCAGCGTCGCGATTCCTACCGAGTTATGATTCCCCCGGCCCATGAAATACTGGTCAAAATCCGCATGGGTGACAGCGAAGGCGATCTTATCGGTCAGCTGAAAGATATCTCCTCCAGCGGCTTCAAAGCCTATTTCAAAGGCAACGTAAAAAAGCGCCTGCAACAACAGGAAAAGTTCGATATTGGCCGCATCCGCTTTAACAGCGAACACACCATGGACTGCTCACTGGAAGCCCGCCACGTGGTAAACACCGATGAAGGTGATACGACCTGCGGTTTTGCTTTTACCCGCATTTCGCCTATGGCACAGCGTTATCTGGATAAGCTGATCAACGAACTGCAGTGGGAAGAGCGGCAAACCAATGAGACAAATGAAGACCCGTTCGCCGACCTCTGACAACCTCTCACGAGCAGATTGTTCAATTAATAACCAGCCCTGAACGCACAACAGCAAGCAGAAGCCTGTCAGGGCTGACAACACCCTCCCCAGCCGTTAGAATGCGCTCCGTCTCCCTATAGCTCAACAGGATAGAGCAGTCGCCTCCTAAGCGACCGATCGGGGTTCGAGTCCCTGTGGGGAGGCCATCAGGTCTTCCATTACTATCCAAAGCCTGACCAGATATTTTCCGCAAAGTCAGCGCATAAACCGCACCGAAAGCCATCTTTCTACAGACTCTGCCGTCCCGGCCATGTCACAAAATTATCATATTTCACTATTAACGATTTTCTCGTTAAGTGTGGTAGCGTGGCCAAAAGAGTACGAAAGTACCAATACCCCATCTTTTATAATGCATATATGGAACATTGCATGAAAAAACGTATTTTAGCGTCGTTAATCACTTTTTCTCTGGCCGCTTCTGCTCAGGCAGAAAGTCCTTTCAGCTATGATGCAGCCCAACTCAGCTACAGTTTTACCACCATAGGTGTGGAAGACACTGATCTTGAGTTCAGCGGCTACGAACTGACAGCATCATTCGGCAAAGAGCTGGAAAACCAGTGGTTTGTCTATGTGACCGGAAGTGCTGCATCCATTAATGATGACGACAGTCAGAATGGTATCCGTTTTGATATTGATGCAACCGGTCAATCCGTTTCCGCAAGCCTGGGAAAAGCCATCAATCTGAATAACAAGGCCGACCTGTACATTATGGGAGGCCTGGCGTATTCCGCGATTGATGTGGAGATGACAGCAACTGATACCTATTATGGTGACAGAGTCACGTTCAGTGACGACGGCTCCGACATGTCAGTTGGCCTGGAAGTGGGTGCCAGACTCTACCTCGACTCAGCTGATCACGTCGAATTAGCACCGTTTCTGAGTATGACTTCTCAGAATGGTGACTCTACCAAACTGATTGGTGTGAACCTCGGATTTTCGCTTTCTGACAGGGTACAACTGTTGGGTGCCTTCTCGACCAGTCTGGATGACGACATCGATATTATCGGCGCTGGCATCAGAATCTATCTTTAATAAATCCAATACAGCAGGCACGGAGCCGGTATGCGATCCATATCAGCTCCGCTATCTGCCAAAGCAGACCGCCAATAACTCCAACCAGTTATCCATTTCCCTCCACCCAAAGTGATAGACTGCTGTTTTGCCTAACACCGGAGTCATTCATGCGCGCCCTGTCCCGTCCTTTTTCCCTGCTGCTGTTGGCAGCGTTTACTCTGCTGAGTGGCTGTGCTGCCCTGCAGGATGTCGCCAAAGTGATGAAGCCAGAGGCATCCGTTGCCGATGTATCGGTTGCTGATCTGTCACTGCAGGCTATTACTTTGCTGGTCGACGTTAAAGTTGATAACCCGAATGCTTTTGCTCTGAACACGTCAGGTTTCGATCTGGATCTGGATATTGCCGGTTCGACACTGGCTAATGTAAAGCAGCCGGACAGTAAGATGAGCATTCCGGCGCAGGGCAGCAATCATATGAAGCTGCCGGTGACTCTGGCCTTTAAAGATCTGTATTCCGCAGTATCCGGCGCCGCCGGTAAAAACTCTGTGCCTTATGGCATTAAAGGTAATGTGAAGCTGAACCTGCCGGTACTGGGTGATGTCAGTCTGCCGCTGAGCTTTGAAGACATTCTGCCGATTCCGAAAATGCCGGACATCAAACTGAATAATATCCGTCTGGATTCTGCCAGCCTGTCTGGCATCAAACTGAATATGGATATGGAAGTGACCAACCCGAACAGCTTTGGCCTGACCGTTAATTCACTGGGCTACGCACTGAAAGCTGCCGGTAAATCGCTGGGCAGTGGCAATATGCAGAGCCTGAATATTGGTGAGGGTGAAAGCAAAGTGGTATCTGTTCCGCTGTCACTGAGCCTGTCGGAACTGGGTATGAGCCTGTACAAAATGCTCACTGGCAGTGACGCGGTAAAATTCGCGCTGCAAGGGAATGCCGATATCGCCCCGGACCTGGGCGTGTGGAAACCGGAAGCGTTCAGCTTTAACAGCGAGAAGTCGGTTTCGTTCTGATATCAGCTTTCTGGTGTCAGTTTTCTGCTGATGATTTCTTCAGCCCGGCCCCGCACAGCAAACTCTGCGCGGGGCAGTATCAGAAAAACAATGGGTAAAAACAGTGGTTTGCAACGCCCGTCAGATAATCGGATAGAAAGGGTAATCGACTTTGAAATCCGCCAGCGAAAAGTGCTCCACCACCTGATCTGAAAATTCTGCCCGGCGCATACGGCGGGCATCAACACCCTGATACTGCAATACCGACAGGCACTCCAGACACACAGCTTTATGTTTGTGATCAAAGTCGCCAGTGCTGATCTGTACGTCTTTTTCCCGGTGCCGCAACGCCTGCACTGTTTTGCAGTAGGCCAGATGAATATCATCATCCTGCTGCAGCCAGATCCGGGTATTTTTGTAGGCCAGAGTTTTGTCTTTCAGTATCCGTAACAGGTGTGACGATATATCCACCAGCCCGCCTTCCAGGGCTTCTCGCTCGGAATACGTCAGCTGCTTTTCCGGATCGAACAACACAAATTCACCCAGTGATTCCGTGCCCATTTTCTCCCGCAGCAGATTAAAACCTTCGTCATCAAGAAAATCGGGAAGCTTCATAACAGCCTACTGCAGTACTTTATCGAGAATGGTGGCGATGCGGCTCTCTGCATCAGTGCGCACATGAAACTCCACCCGCCGCGAACGGTCGCCATTTTCACTACCATCGGCATTGCGGATCACTTTGGCAGACGACAGGCCGTTAGCCGTCAGGTGGGATTTCAGCCAGACTTTATCGTCGTGTACTTCATTGAGCCCGAGCAGAAAAGCCAGCGTCGAACGGGTCCTCTCCTGGGACAGATTCATATTGCGGATATAAGCATCATCCTCACTCAGCGCGCCGGACCAGGCACTGGAGGTGTGCCCTTCGATGCGCACCTCAAGAATGTCATTGCGGTATTTCTGCTGAGCGATAATACGCATATAACGCGGGAAAAAATCTTTCAGAATGGCCTGAAACTCCGGTTTCAGATCGGCCTGACCTTTATCGAACAACACCTCGGTATTGTTAAAACGGAAGGTCAGATCTTTATCCAGCTCTGCGCCCCAACCGGCCATATCCGGGGCAAATTCGCTTTTTAAATCTTCATACAGCTGCACCCGCAGATGATCATAAAGAATGGCGACGTCGCGCACCTTATTGCGCTCTTCTTCGACATTCATCATAAACACCACAGAAATCAGCATAAACACCATCATCAGACCGGCCATCAGGTCAGAGACGGCAACCCAGTGGCCTTCCTGTTCTTTCAGCTGTTCGAGTTCATTTTCATTCATCGATCTGCTCGGCCATCTTAACCAGACGCTGGAGTTTTTCTGTTAGCGGTGAGTAATCACTGACAAACTTCTCGGACAATGCCGTAAGCTGCATACCAAAGGATTTCAGCGCTTTGTTCAGTTCTTCTTCCATGCTTTCATCCAGCACTGTTACCTGACGTTCAACCCGCTCACCCAGCCGCTGTAACTGCTGCAGACTGTGATTCTGCTGCTGCTGCAGACGGGTATCACTGTCGGTAATGGCCTGATGCAATTGCGTCTGCAGCCCCTGTTGCATGGTGCTGAGCTGCTCATTGGACCAGCGCTGTTGTTTCTCCACCGCATCGGCCATGCCCTGCGTCAGCGCCACCACACGCTCTTCCAGCTGTGGCAGACCATCGGCGGCATTGTTCACCAGATCCGCCAGACTGCTGAGCTGCGCCTGCAGGTTTGCCCGCTGCGCTTCCAGTCCGTTGAGCAGATCCTGCAGAGATTCAGAAATGCCGTTGAAAGCATTGGCATGACGCACCATGTATTCGAACGCCTCACTGGCCTCTTTCATCGAGCCCGAGGTGCGCTTCTGTTCGTCGATCAGTTCGGTAATCTGTGATTTATACTGCTTCTGCCATTCCAGCATCGAGATCACAGACTCATTCAGGCGTTTGAAGTTATCGCCGTACTGCTCGTTAATCTTGGTATTGAATTCGCGCATTACGGTTTCAATCGCGCTGATCAGGGCTTTGGCATTGGCTTCCGCCATGCGTTCTTCATAGCTTTCCAGGGTGTTGACCACCTGACTCATGGCCGCCAGCGACTGCTGATGCTGTCGCGCCAGCTGCTGCGGCAGACCCTGTTCCAGTTCAGGATTCATCTGATCGGCGAGATGCTTAAGTGAGGCGTCCAGATCATCAATGGTGGCCACCCGGGTCTGGGCTTTTTCACGACGCCCGGTCTGAGACATGGCGCCACGGATTTTCAGCGTCAACGCCCCAAGCAAACCCACAATAGAGGACCAGAACGCTGTCTTCAGGCCGTCCATCAGCTTCGGCACACTGCCCTGAATATCGGAGGTGTCGAAATACCACAGACCCCGCGCCAACCCGGGGAAAGTACCGAAAATACCAATACTGGTGAGAATATTCGGGGCAACTTCGGCCGTTCGGTTGGAATAGCGGAATACATGAAAAAAGACGGTTAACGCTGCAATCAGCACCATCAGCCCCAGTGTCCATGCGGAGAATTGCTCCATCATGCGTTCTGTCCCAAAACTTGTTTATATTCCTGATAAGTCTAGTTGAGATTGGCTGATTTGCCCGGGCGCTATATAGGTGTATTCACATTTCAGTCAGTTGGAGGCTTAATAAGCGCACCAGTCACTGGGTTATTCAGTGAATTCATGGAGTTATTATGCTGATCAGTAACATGGAAATCGTACCGGGCAAGCGCATTGTTAAGCATCTTGGCCTGGTTCAGGGCAGTACGGTACGGGCAAAACATGCCGGCCGCGATATTATGGCCAGCTTCAAGAACGTCTTTGGCGGCGAGCTGAAAGGCTATACCGAGCTGCTGTCAGAATCCCGCGATGAAGCCATTGCCCGCATGACACAGCAGGCGCAGACACTGGGTGCTAACGCCGTAATTAATGTGCGCTTCTCTACCTCATCCATTGCCGCCGGCGCGTCCGAGATATTTGTCTACGGCACCGCAGTAATCGTGGAAGACCGCTGAGGATCGGCTATGGAAAACCTGATATTTCTGCTGGTCATGCTGGCTCTGGGCTTTGGTTTTGGCCGTCTGGCAGAAAAACGCCACTACAGAAGTATTCATCAGCGCGAAGACAGCCTGCGCCATCTGCTGGTGCTGCCGGATAAAACGCCACCTGCGCAGTTTCTCAATCATGATTCCGTGCTGGTCAGCGGCTCGGTGGTGATCTCGGTGGATTACTTCAAAACCTTCGTCGCCTCACTGCGTAATCTGGTCGGAGGCCGTGTCAGCAGCTACGAAAGCCTGCTCGACCGTGCCCGCCGTGAAGCCATTCTGCGTATGCAGGAAGAAGCCGATGCCTATGGCGCCGATGCTGTATTCAATCTCAAATTTGAGACCTGCCGTATCGGTCAGAATGGCCAGCAGGGGCTGGGCTCGGTGGAAGTACTGGCTTACGGCACCGCGTTTATTCCTGCCTCCGCAGCTGTTACTGCAACATCGGCTCCACAGCTCTGAGCACACCATGCAGCTTCCGCAGGGCAACCCAAAGCTCCCCGACGACATCAATAACAAAGATCAGAAACCACTGCAGGATTTCCTGCTGCTGGCAGCCGGTGTGGTCGCCGGCTTGCTGTTGCTGTCGGTTGTGCTGTTAAAAAGTGCGCAGTGGCTGGCGCCCCATGTACCCTATCAGTGGGAGCGTGACTGGTTTGCCAGCCCGCCGGAGACAGAAGAAGATTCCGCCAGCAATGCCGCCACGTCTAAGGATCAGACAGCAGATCAGGCATCGAATTATACGAAAGAACAGGCGCTGAACGCCCTGATGAGCCGCCTGCTTGCCGGTCAGGCCGAACCGCTGCCGGTTACCCTACACTGGCTGGAGGAGGATATGCCCAACGCCTTCGCCACGGTTGGCGGGCATATTTTTGTCACCAGTGGTCTGCTGCAGCAAGTGTCATCGGAAAACGCACTGGCCATGGTACTCGCCCACGAATACGCCCACGTTAAGCTGCGCCACCCCATCACCTTAGTCGCTGAGCAGTTGTCACTGACCACGCTGAATCTGCTGATCGGCAACAGTTCTGCCTCGGCGCTGACCCAACAGGGCGGCTGGCTGGCACTGCTGTCCTACAGCCGCGATATGGAGCGTGCCGCCGACCGAATGGCGCTGAATATATTGCAGCACCACTATGGCCATACCGAAGGCGCCGCTGAATTCTTCGATCATATGCTCTCTCAGCAGACCCAGAGCGCCTGGCAGGAAATGTTTCAGACCCACCCGATGACCAGCGAACGTCTGCAGATGATCAGCGCAAGCAATCAGCCTGCCCGTACGCAAACCCCGCTTACGCCGCTGCCCAACCTGCTTAAATAAGTACTCAAATAAGTCGCCCAGATAAGTCATGTAAAGAAATGACCAGCCACAAAAAAGCCCCGCTGTTGCGGGGCTTTGCTGAACAGACAGAGATGTCTTATTTCAGGTTATCCAGGTAACGCTCTGCGTCCAGCGCCGCCATACAGCCAGTGCCGGCAGAGGTAATCGCCTGACGGTAAATGTGGTCAGAAACGTCACCGGCCGCGAACACACCTTCAACGCTGGTCTGTGTTGCATTGCCGTGGGAGCCGCTCTGCACTTTCAGGTAACCGCCTTCCATATCCAGCTGGCCTTCAAAAATACCAGTGTTCGGTGCATGACCGATGGCCACAAACACACCATCCACGGCGATGTCTTTGCTTTCGCCGCTGTCACGGTCTTTGATGCGCATACCGGTCACGCCCATGTCGTCGCCCAGCACTTCTTCGAGCTCGCTGTTCCAGTGAATGGTCACGTTGCCGTTGGCAGCTTTATCCATCAGCTTATCAGCCAGAATTTTTTCAGAGCGGAAGCTGTCGCGACGGTGAACCACAATCACTTCAGACGCAATGTTGGACAGATACAGCGCTTCTTCTACAGCCGTGTTGCCACCACCGATCACAGCGACTGGCTTTTTGCGGTAGAAGAATCCGTCACAGGTCGCACAGGCGGAAACACCCTTACCTTTGAACGCTTCTTCGCTGTCCAGACCCAGGTATTTGGCGCTGGCACCGGTAGCGATGATCAGTGCATCACAGGTGTATTCACCAGTGTCACCTTTCAGGCGGAACGGGCGCTGGGTCAGTTCCACTTCATTGATCTGATCAAACACGATTTCGGTATCAAAACGCTCGGCATGAGCTTTCATACGGTCCATCAGCTCAGGACCCTGTACGCCTGCCACATCACCCGGCCAGTTATCGACTTCCGTGGTGGTGGTCAGCTGGCCACCCATCTGCATACCGGTAATCATCACCGGATTGAGGTTTGCCCGCGCAGCATATACCGCTGCGGTATAGCCCGCCGGGCCTGAACCAAGGATAAGTAACTTAACGTGGCGTGCTTCGCTCATACGAATGCGTCTCCGGAATACGATGTGTTATGGCCTGTCGATACAGGCAATCTGTTTTATTGGGGCGACATTATAGGGGTCCGTGCCCCGCGGGCAAAATCCTCTGTGGGAACAGAGTTATGTAGCCTCTCATCAATCTGCCCGGCGAATGGCGCCGGCAGCCCGATAAGACAGGTCTCAGACCTTATTCGTCAGCTTGTTATCCAGACAGGCAGCGCATCACCCGGCGAACTGCTGTGTGCCTTCTATACTCAGTTTATTGAACAGCCATTTAGCAGATCAAACGGCGCGATTNGCCCAAAGACTGTGCGGCGAAGGTCGGGTTATACAGGGATTCCCNTTGCTTGTTCCGTCTGTCCGGCTCAGGCAGCATGGGATATGACTCTGAATAACAATAATGAAAAGGTCACGCTATGAACAAACGCCAGGACATACAGCAGAAGTCCCGNCTCGGTACTCTGCTGATACATAAAGGATTTATTACCCGCCAGCAGCTGGATGAAGCACTGACNATTCAGTCTGCGGAAGGGAAACGTCTGGGTGAAGTACTGCTGCAGAAAGGCTGGCTGACGGAGAAACAGCTGCACAGTGCGCTGCGTAAGCAATCCCGCTACCGCCTGGTAGCCGCTTTTACCGCCATGCTGGTTGGCCCATTTCAGCCATTTATGGCNAATGCCAGCAGCATCAGTGATGACAATATCGATGTCGCCGAACAGATGATCAACAGCCGCAGTGGCATGCAGCGCCTGTCAGAAAGTGATTTATCCNCAATCACAGCCCGTGGTGTNACCGATACCTATGAGCGGATGCTGGATATCGTCAGCACGAACAGTGGTAANGGCAGCGCTAACGGCGGTTCAGATGCTAATAACGCATTCAGTTCGGATGAAGATACCGCCATTACCACACTGGAAGGGCTGGCGGCGTCGCTGATTCCCGGCACCAACCTGCTCGATGCGGATATGGAAGTCACAGGGGTNGAATACGAACCAGGCCCGCGTACCACCATNAANGCCGACGGCTCGCTGGATATCCAGATGCCAACCCGTATCCGCCAGATTGCTTTCCGTAATATCCGGGTTGCTGGCACCGAAGGCCATCATATGGGNGATGTGGTGATCCGTGATGTGTCGTTCGGGCCGGGCACCAGCGTTAAGATTCAGCTGCACTGANGTCACNTTNAACGTTCAGTANNTCCTGGCTGCAGTCCGGTCGGTTAGTTGCCGACCGGGCTGGGGCTCTGGCTTTAAAATCCGGGCTCTGAGATCGGTTTTTTTAATAAATGCCAGGCAGCCCTCAGCTCTCCTTTAAACCCGGCCCTCAGCTCTGCAGTATCAGCACTAAATCATCAATGCTAAACCATCAGTACTAACCATCAATACTACAGCTCACTGATCAGCAGCGGCACAAANGCGACGATCGCCAGCGCAATAGCCATGGTAAGCAGCGGCAGAAGAATACGCTCATAGCGATACCAGAAGCTCATCCCCGCCGTTTCCTCTTTCGNCAGACGCACCTCTTCTTCCCCGACCACCTGNCGGGTCANCAGATGATTCAGCGCCACCGGCGGACTGAGATATCCCAGCTCAAAAGCAACCAGGGTGACCATCCAGAAATGCACTGGATGAATACCGCTGTCATAGGCAATGGAGGCGATGGTGGCACTGACCAGAATGACCGCGCCGTAAGGGTCCATCACCATACCGATCACCACTAGCAGGGCGACCAGTAAGGCCATCGCCAGCCATACGGATTCAAACGTGGTCGGCACCATACTCATCAGTTCCGCGCGTTCAACCACACCACCAATACTCACCGACAATCCCATCAGCATCAGTAAGGCACCGATATGTCCGGTGGTTTCTGTGGTTGCTTCGCGGATGGTTTTCTCAATGGAGTCATTGCCATCACGCAGATCATCCCAGGATTTCTCCAGCCGGTTTTCTACGTATTCAATGTTNATATTTTCACGTTTTAGCAGCCCCTTTTCCTGCGCAGCACGCTCATAAATCAGAATCACCAGCAGCAACACCGGCAGAATAAACGGCGCGGAAAATTCATCCAGCCAGGCGTTTAAGGCCAGACCATAAACTGCCAGCGTCAGGCCGATAATCACGATATAGGGAATCAGAGGTTTCAGTGCCTGAATAAATTCCGGCAAGGCGACGGTGGGCTTTTCCATACGGATGCTGTTGCGGCCAGTCAGCAGGGNTATTCCGGCAAACAGCACAGTCGTCAGCAGAAATACTTTCACGCCCCAGCCAAATAGCTGATCCGTGGTTACCTCATTATTCAGTGCGGCAATAATCACNACCAGCAGACAGGGACGTAACACCACACCTAANGATCCGGACATGGCGGTTGCCGCCAGCGCCAGCTGCCGNCGCGCACCGGCACGGCGTAATTCCGCATAAATCANACCGCCTACCGCAATCACGAAGATACCGGACGCACCTGTGTAAGCNGTCGGAATTGCGGCAATGGCAACCACGACNACGGCCAGTANTTCCGGTGCCATTTTAAATGGACGGAAAATATTGAATACCACCTGCGCCAGTTCTGTGCGCTTCAGCAGCATGCCAATCCATACGTACAGGCCGACATTNAGGAANAGCTGCGACAGCTCCATCATCTGATTGAGATAAATACCNATCCCNGCCGTATGCCCGGTGGCAATAAAATAGCCGCCGGAAATNATGCACATGGTGGCGTACAAAGGCACCGACAANTGCGCCTTTAAAAAGCTGCCTCCGGGTTCTGCATCTTTGGGAATAAACAGAAACTGATACACACTCAGTAATAAGATACTGCCGAATCCCGCAATCCAGAGATTGTGCAGAATACTGTGCTGTAACGACACATCCACACCGGCACTGAACGCNACTTCACGNAAGCTGTATACGGAATAAAACAGAATAGCGCTGGCANCCAATTGCGCTGTTGCNGCAACGCGATAGTCCATAGCGGTGATCATAGGACGGATAGCAATATGATGGCGGCGGAACAGTGCTGTCATACCACAGATCAGCACCAGCACCGCCAGCATAATACGTTGCGCCGTCAGACCAAACTCACCGAAGGAGGCGATGCTTTTTTCCAGCGTGCGGAATACCTGAACCGCAGGCGTAATCCGCTGTGAAGTCTGGCTGTAAAATTCGTGNTGCTGNACACACTGGGTNTGNGCNGCCAACAAAGACTGGCGCATTATCTGCGGATCTGCCGGTTCGGCCTCAAACAGATNCCAGTCGTCATCCTGAGTATTTGNTTCACGGATCAGNCGCGCCAGTTCACTGTCGATATCCANGGCCGGATTACAGACAGGCGCGACCGGGTCATTGCGTAACTGAAAATAGCCGTCCCAGATATTTTCGCCCAGCTGCAACAGCTGTGCATGCAGGGCATGACTGGTNTTGAGAATAACCACAAAAACCAGCACCAGAAAAGCCGGCAATGCAGCCACCCATTCATAGGCACTGCGGTTGCCCAGGCGGACTGTCTGCTCCATGAAATACCTCATCTGCAGATTACCCTNTGCGANTTANTNAGCNCACTGATGCATCTGCTTTTTTTATTTTTCGATTGTTATCAGCTGTCTTTATTTATNGTCGTNAATTATTGTCGTTATTTTTCTGCAGCTGTTTATNTTTGCATTCTGACGNTGTTCGCTTCACTGCGGCATTAATTCCGCAGTAAAAATTTATTGTGCTTATTCCAGCTGTTCCACGCANTCTGCCGCTGCCGCATTTTCAGCGCAGCGAAGTTTTCTTAACAGCCGGAGGGTAACCGGGTGATAGACGCCCTCTTCACGCAACGCAATACGCACATTGCGCAGCATCTGCTGGTATTTTTGGTAATCGGCGTCACTGAGTATCATCCAGTATTTTGTATCAATGGCGGCTTCGTCTTTNCGGATAAGCGCCAGCGCGCGATCAAAGTACGACGCCACTTTNGNACGCGACTGNTGNCCATAACCTGGCGGAAAACGGTCTTTATGCAGAATGATCTGAAAATCCAGATANGCGAGATTGAATTTCATAATACCGCCTTTGTCGCCCAGCCCTTTGTACATTTCCAGTGGCTTATAGGCCAGTGCCGGCGCATAAGCGGCATCGACGCTGCCNTTATTGAACTTGCCGGAAAAGTTAGCCGAATTNGCCGGCACCACCGCCGCACCGACATGNTTCACCATTTTTATGGACGGTTCATCGTATTCAAACGTAGCGATACGTTTACCGGACAACTCTTCCACAGAGTCCACACTGCGGTCACGGACNAACAGATAAATAGGNCCNGCCGGCAGCATACCGCCCACTTCATAACGGCCTTCCACCATAAACTTCGCNGCCTTTGGTGAAGACACAGTNGCAATGGCTTTACGCATCACATCATCATCCGGCACCGCACCAATGGCTTCCACCGTTGCCGCAAACTGATTAAATGGCCGCGCACGGGAACCGGTNATCAGCATGCCGTCNCATTGCTCNGCCTTAAAATCATCAATGGCGATTTTTTCATCGGTATAGGCACGCAGATNAAAATCCACGCNCCACTCCAGCGCGGCAGTCTGATAATCCTTACTCATNCCAAACAAAGTGCCATTGGCGCCCAGTGGGTCATAAACACAGAAGGTGCGTTTTTCCAGAGCCTGCANTTGTGTGACCGACAGCAGCAACGTGCTGCAGGTAATCAGGCGGATAAAACTCTTTGAACAATAANGCAGCATGATCACTCTCCCAGCAGATCGTCGATATCCAGACCACCGGTGGCTGCCGGTGCGTCATCCCAGAAAGTCCCCAACCCGCCCAGTGGTGTGCGGGAACCCGTTGCTTCTGTCCATAAACGATCAGAGACCGCCAGAATCTGGCGGCTGGCCATAATATCCATCATGCGGTATTCCGCTTTTGGCGATACGCTCTGCAAGGAATCGGCGTGGCGGCGGATAGCATCTTTCAACTGCGCGGTATTGCCTGANCCGTCGGCAATGACGACTTCAATGGCATGNGCCATACGTACACCCGAAGCGTTCGCCAGGCGGCTGGCATCGGCCAGCTGCTGCCATGGATCCATGCCCTGCGGTGCCGTGTCCGGCATCATCACCCACAGGCCAGCCTGCAATGCCTGGGGTAATCCCCACCAGCGCTGATTGTCGACACACTGAATACCACGCACGGTTTTCATGGCGATGTCTTTCGGTACGTTAACCGAATTCTGCGAACGCAGATCACTCATCACCGCCTGCATACCCGCCAGCGAACCCAGCACCCAGAAAATCTCCTGATCGCGGTCCAGCTCCGGGCAACTTTCTCCCGGTTCACCAAATTCCGCCACCATATGCCGGTAGGCCTGATACTGGCGCTGCGCGGCCACAGCAAACTGACGCTTTTCGCGGATGCGCGCGTCTTTGGCTTCGCTGACGTTCTGCGCTTTAAACGCGCGCAGATAACTCAGCGCTTCTTCATGGGCTTTTTCTTCCGCACAGGAACCGGCCATCATGTACATGCTGACTGCCGCACGATCAGGCGTATAGGTCAGCTCAGTAAACGACATCAGCGCCGGTGTCATGGCGGTCGCCAGCCCACAGGCCATCTGCGGATCGTTGCCTTTCAGCGAATAGGGAATGGCATAGTCTTCAGTGAAGTCATACGCGAACCAGCCTGTGGTGCGGTAGATGGTTGAGCATCCTGAAACAAAAGAAAGCGCAGTAATAATCAGCAGCAAACGGCTGACAGGCCAGAAAGAAAACGGCCGGCGGATGGCAGACATAGTACCCCCAGGAGGTGAGTCATTTATTGTTATTGTTGGCGCCTGACAGTGTATCCTGTCGCTGACGATGGCCCTTGTCCGGAAAGCCATGAGGCCTGCGACAATAGAGTCAATCAGCGTGTTTCAAAAGGTTAATATGTGCCAAACCCCGGAGCCGTCAGGCCTGCTGCCAGCCATCACCGCAGCGGATCATGAACAACGCTTAGCCGCACTGATTGAACAGCATTTCAATCTGGCAGAGCTGCGGGTCGACGATGTGTACCGTATCCATTTTTCCAGCATGCGCGGGGTCGCAGCCCGCCACTGGCGGCACCGTAAAGACATTCCCCGCGACCTGCTGCTGTTGCCCCGCCTGGTTGGCAATACCCTGCTGCGCCGCAGCGGCAATCCTTTGCCCAGCGGCAAGGAAAGCGAGCTGCGCACCATCATTGAAACAGAACTCCTCAATCTGCCAGCCCTTGAACAGACACTGCAGGCTTATTGCGAAGACGTGATACGCCGCAGCGGCCCGGACCTCAGCCAGCAGCCATTAACCGCGGCACAGCGGGCCGATTTTGAACAATACGTAAACCACCAGCTGCAACGCCTGCACCTGCCCGGTGAGGGGATGCGCGAAGCGCTGCTGGCGCTGACCATTATGCTCAGTGGTCGCGTGCTCGGAGATAAGGCACTGGTGAGCAGTGCTGCCAGTCTGGGGAGCACCCTGGCAACTTCCGTGTATATCGGTCAGCAGACCTGGTGGGGGGCATTCTGGGCCAGTTGGTTCGGCGTTCCCGGCTGGGTCAGCTGGGCAGGCATAGGTACCGGACTCGCCTCGGTGATTGTGCTCTCGCCACTACTGGCACCCGGTATTGAATGGGGCATCAACCGCCTGCGCGCCCGACGCCTGCTGACTCAGACAGTGCAACAGGCGCGTCAGCAACTGTTGCAGAAAGACCGCGTCGTCCTGCTCAGCCGCCTTGGTGTTTACCTGCAACTGCTGCCGGATATCGCCCAGTATCTGGCCCGGCTGCGGGGCTGAAAAAGAGAGCTGCACAGACAATATGAACAATTTGTGACCCGCCAACAAAGACTTGGCAGGAAGCTTTCATGTGTTCATAGTAGAAGTACTTCTGAATCACCCGGAATGGGTAACACAAGGTTCAGAGATACCTCATAGGCGGAAACGCCTCTGGAGTAACCCACGGAGGAGGGTTGTTGTTGCCGACAACGCATCTGTCACAGACTGGCAGATCATGCAGGTCCGGCAAGGATCTGTGTGAATATGCCAAGCGACATCAGGCGAAGCTCATCACGAGCGCTGACGCCGGAACCTCTTACCGCCCCGATTTACCCCCCGCACGACCACTGAACACCTCAACTTCACCTGTAAATAAACACACCGCAGACCATGCCCTGCCTGTGTCCGGAGAACCGCTCTGGCATGAATTCCTGTCCACAAAAAATACTCAGCCTAACCTGCTATCAGGAGTGCTTATATGGCCGCACTGAAAACCAACACCAAGCTGTATGTTCTGGATACGAATGTTCTGATTCACGATCCTGCTGCGATCCTGAATTTTGAAGAGCATCAGGTCGTCATTCCGATGACCGTTCTGGAAGAGTTGGATAAATTAAAAATGGGGAAAGCCGCCATCGCTACNGATTGCCGCGAAGCCATCCGTAAAATCGATAAAATCATCGGCGATGCGTCACCGACCGAAGTGGCTAAGGGCGTACCGATTATCCGCCCAGATGGTTCAATCCGTGGTCACCTGTCGATTCTGCTCGACACCTTTGATAACCCCAACCGCTCGCTGCCCGAGCACCTCAACGACAATAAAATCATCAACGGCTTAGTGTGCCTGCAGGAAAAAAATCCACGGCGTGAAGTGGTTCTGATCACCAAAGACATCAATATGCGTCTGAAAGCCCGCGGTTGTGGCATCGGCGCCCAGGATTATCAGAACGACCAGCTGCTGGACGACGTGTCCCTGCTGGAAACCGGTTACCACACCTTTGTTGATTCCTTCTGGGAAACTCAGGCTGAGGTAGAAACTTTCCACGATGAAACCGGCACCTTCCACCGCATTCCGCTGGTGAATCTGCCGGAAGACCTGTGTGTAAACCGCTTTATTGTTGACGAAAAAGGCTTCGTCGGGCGTGTTGTCGCACTGGAAGAGTACAGCGCCGTACTGCAGGACCTGCCGGTCGATCAGCTGATGTCACAGACCGCCTGGGGCTTAACCCCGCGTGATATTCCGCAGGCGCTGGCGCTGTATCTGCTGCTCGACCCGGATGTGCATCTGGTGACACTCTCCGGTCAGGCCGGTTCAGGTAAAACCATTCTGGCTCTGGCAGCCGCCATTGAAATGACCGTCGCCAGCCGTCAGTTCAAACGCATTATCGCCACCCGCTCGACCCGCGGACTGGATGAAGACATCGGCTACCTGCCCGGTACCGAAGCGGAGAAAATGGAACCCTGGCTGGGCGCCATTACCGATAACCTTGAAGCGCTGCATAACGAGGATGAAAACGCCACCAGCAGCGTCGACTACATTCTGCAGAAAGTCCCACTGCAGTTTAAATCCCTGAACTACATCCGTGGCCGCAGTTTCCAGCAGAGTCTGATTCTGATCGACGAATGCCAGAACCTGACCCCACACCAGATGAAAACCATCATCACCCGTGCCGGGGCCGGCAGTAAGGTCATCTGTCTGGGTAACCTTGCGCAGATCGATACCCCATACCTGAACCCTATCAGCTCCGGTCTGACCTACCTGATTGAACGTTTTAAAGAGTTCAGTCATGGCGCTACTGTGCATCTGGAAGGTTCACCACGATCCATTCTGGCAGAATACGCGGAGACCCATTTGTAACGTTTTTTTGCTTACCTTCTTTGACGATATAAGAAGTGTGAACTATATAACTAAGAGGGCTTTGTTACGGCAAAGCCCTCTTTTTCATTATCCATTCACCATCCGCAATCCACGGAAGGTACAACATGATCAAAGTTTTTGTTACAGCAGTGCTGGCCACATTCGCCTGCAACCTGATGGCCGCCACGGCGGAAAAAGACAAACCGGCAGACTATAAGGTCTATGAACTGGAGTTTGAGACTGACTCCAACTGGACCAGNATCGAAATTCGTGACGACGCNGTGTTCGTTAACGCACCGGCTGGCGAGAANATGAACATCACCGCCAAAGACGGNCTGCGNTCNTTCACCATTTCACAGAAAAAAATNCATCTGCGCTCGCGTACCCGCGGNCTGGTGAACATGAANCTGTTNGTTAAAACCNACAANAACGTACTGGGCCTGACCATCTGCAAAGGCTCACCCAGCAGCTATACCTCGATTAAATCGGANCAGGCCAAACAGAAAAACGATCTGAAAGAAAAAGATCACTGCGAACCGGCNGCTCTGGTGCTGCAACTGTTCTGATATCCGAGCCGTGTGAAATTCCACTTTCCCTTCNGCGCCTGCGGGCGCTTTTTTTNTGCCGCANNATCAGTCTGAGCCGGTGAGAATCATCGCGCCNCCCACCGTCATCGCCTAATCGGAGTATACTGTTGGTTTTTACCGCTTCNGGAGACTCAAATGAAACGTGTCGCGATTTACTGTGGTTCCCGCCGCGGCAACGACNAAAAATACGCACAGGCTGCTGCNGCTGTGGCCAGAACACTGGCTGAAGCCGGTATTGGTATTGTTTATGGCGGCAGTAACACCGGTCTGATGGGCGTGGTTGCCGACAGNGCACTGGCCGCCGGTGGCGAAGTGACCGGCGTNATTCCTGAAGGTTTATTTCANCGCGAAGTCGCNCATCAGGGNCTGACGGAACTGCACTACGTCAACGGCATGCACGAACGCAAAGCCATGATGGCGGANCTGGCCGACGCCTTTATCGCCCTGCCCGGCGGCNTCGGCACCCTGGATGAANTGATCGAGATCTGGTGCTGGGCTGGCATTGGCAGTCACAGCAAACCTTGCCTGTGTTACGACGTGGATAACTACTGGCAACCACTGTTTGANCTGCTGCAGCATATTCACAACGAAGGCTTCGCCCACGNTAATGAATCACTGCTCAATGTGTCAGATACCGATGCCCTGCTGACTNTGCTTAAAAACTGAAGACGTTCAATAACGCCNGACANCTGTACGGCGCGGACTGGCATCCGCGCCCTGCCCGTTACACCTGAGCAGCAACATCTAACGAATTATCTGCTTCCAGCAGATAACGGCTTTCGGCGGCNAAACCGGAACCCACTTCCGAGTAGTAATTGAAGGCCACATCGACGCCAAGATCGATCAGTTCTTTGCGCTCATCCTCATAGCGNGCGACCGCAGCGACTTTGCCCTGATAACCAATCATACGCAGCATATCCAGCGTGCTGCGCATCTCAATCTGAGATGGCAGTGCCANCATGATCAGACGCAGTTCACTGCGTGTTGCCTGTTGCCAGAACTCAAAGTCATCGGAATCACCGGCCACCACATTCAGACCTTCTTCACGCATGTGCAGAGCCCGTTCCTGATCGGATTCAATCCCCCAGACGCGGGCACCGTATTCTTTTTCCAGCGCNGCATAAGCACCCTTGCCAACCCGGCCCATNCCAACGATCAGAATATCGGCATCTTTTGGNCGTTTGAATTTCTGGTGTTTATCNGCCTGNTCATAGCGGTTGATCAGATCTTTNTGNCGCGCATAAAAGTGGTGAGCACGACGGNAGAAATAACTGCTGATAACAAACGACATGGACATGACCAATGCAATAATCACCAGCCAGTCATCAGAGATCCAGTCGTTTTCAGCACCGACNTTGGCCACNATNAANCCAAACTCACTGAAGTTAGTGAGNGCCAGCGAACTCAGATAAGACGAACGCCCGGACATTCCCAGCCAGGTGAGTAANCGGAAAAACAGCAGAAATTTCACCGGCAGCAAGAGCAGCAAGACCAGTGCNGTCAGCANCATTTCCACATNCGGCAGGGCAATAAAACCNATGCTGAGGAAAAAGCCGATCAGGAACAGATCTTTAAAGCCCATCAGTGCTTTATAAATTTCGGCGGCTTTTACGTGGGATGCCAACATCATACCGGCCACCAGCGCGCCGAGGTCACCTTTCAGGTTCAGCAGGGTAAATAACTCATAACCACCAAGGGCCATAAAGAAGCCGACCAGGGGTAATAATTCATCGTGCCCGGTGCGCGTAACCAGTGCATGCANTACCGGGCGCACGGCCAGCAGCCCAATTAANCCCAAAGCCCAGACTGAAGGAATTTTNCCGGTGGATGCCACCAGAAAANCGACGGCNATAACNTCCTGCAANACCAGAATACCAATGGCCGTTTTACCGTGNCGGGCTTTCAGTTCGGATGCTTCNTCNAGCATTTTCACCACNCACACGGTGGAAGAAAAACTCAGGGCNAAGGCAACAACCGCCATNGACTGCAGGCTNANATCAAAATANTGNCCAATNGCCGGCAGNGCCAGAATAAACAGCAGNCCAATNCCGAGCACAACCCAGATACTGGTGTGCGCCAGCGTGGTGACCAGCACTTCTTTTTTCAGCAGCGCNCTGATATTCAGTTTCAGGCCGATGGTAAACAGCATCANTGTGATACCAAGATCGGCCAGNGTATTCANGCTNCCGGTCGGNTCCACACCAATTGCATGCAGGCCAAAACCGGCCAGCAAAAAACCCACCAATGGCGGCATACCTAATTGTTTAACACCAAAGCCAAAGGCAAACGCCACCAGAACCCACAAATAATCCATGCTTTATGCATCCATCCTCAAATATTTCTGCTGTAAAGTGTACCGTATCCGGTCGCTAAAAAGCGTGCGAACAATGTGGACTTATGTCAGCGCCTCTTTTTTAGCATCAATACACAAACTGAAAGCGCACATACGCGTTGGTTTCACCCAGTTCATCATCCAGCCCGCGCGCCAGTCCCAGGGTTAACGGAATCACGGCGGAATAACCCAGCACAATGTCTGCGGTCAGGCTGATGCCAACGGCATCCAGTGCATCACTGCTGCTTTCGCGGTTCCAGGCACTGCCGCTGCTGAACCAGATACCGGCATAGTAATCACCCAGCCCCAGCGGCCACAGGCCCCAGTTGCGCTGCACACTGCCCAGCCACCACTGATAATCNAGCGNTGCACGATAATAACGCCGGCCATACTGAGCACCGCTGTCATAACCCGGCAGACTGAACTGATCGCGGCCAAACAGAATGGCTTCTTCACTGCTCAGTCCTCCAATAGAAAAGCCTTCGGTGTCATCGTCTGCGAGGCCTGCGATGGCAGTAAACTGCAGCGTATTACGGCCCGCTAAATCCAGCGTCTGTTGCCAGCGGCTCTGCCATTGTGCACCACTGAAATCGCTGTCGAGGATGTCGTTGGTTTCATACACGAGATCAAAATAAGTACCGCGGCCAATGCCGGGAACGTGCGGATAAAATTCGCGGTTATCAAAGGTCACAGCCAGACCGGCAAGACTTTCCCGATATTGATAGCTGCCGGTCAGTTCATCCGGCAGTCGTACCAGCTTCTCGTTGTCGTACACCGCACCGGCGTGCAGGGCCAGCTGATCTTCAAAACCGTGCAGCAGATATCGGCGCTGTAACACCAGCAGGTCTTCGCGGAACGCCGCATAATCATCATCAATGGCCAGTGCCGGATCGAGCCGCAGATCGCGAAAATGGTGGCTGCGCTGCCAGGACAGAATCCAGCGGTTATCGTACTGATACAGTAACTGCCCTTCGCCCCAGTTCTGCTCCGTATCCCATCCTGCGGCGATGGAATAAAAATGCCGGTTCAGGGCATCGGTGCCGCTGGTCATAATCCCGGCAACGGCTGAATGGTCTTCCGCAACAAACCACGGGAACCAGTATTGTGGCGTCAGGCTCGACCATGGCTGATAATCCTGAGCGGCAGTCAGAGGCGGCGCGGCAGTGTCGGCAGATGGGAAATGCGGATAATCGTAACGTCCCTGATAATCGGCCACAGCAAATTCGCGCACTACTTGGGGTTGCTGCCGTGGTCCTGCCGCTGTCTGCGGCGGCAGCCATTTAAGCTGAAAGCCCTCGCGGGTATATTCCTGATACGCCACCGCGCCGTTCACAAATTGTGGATCAAAAGCGCCGCTGACCACGCTCGTCAGCTGCTCTACCTGACCTTTATCAGCATCAAGAATGTGCAGGTTATATACGCCATCGTAATCAGCGCTGAACAGCACCCGGTTATCCGGCAAAAACACCGGGGCATTCTCACTGGCACGGGTCTGCGTTAATGGTTGCCAGCTCAGGTCAGCTTCCGTCATCGGTGCCGGTAAGCCGGCACGCTGCAGATTCCAGCCCTGCTGTGGCTCCTTTATCGAAGCTACCACGAAGCGGCCGTCGGCGCTGACATCAAAGCCGCCAAGAACCTGCTGCGCTACACCCTGCCACAACAACTGAGTACGACCGTTAAGATCCAGCCACCAGAGTTCACTGATGCCTTGCACTTTGCGGCCGGCGAGCAGGTATTTCTCACCCGAATTACTGTGCACCCAACGTACTTTACGCAGCCGCATCTGTTTACTCAGACGCTGCCAGCCGTGATCTTTATGCCACAGAAAAATATCATTCAGCACCCGCCCTGAAGCGTAGGGAATGCGGCGTGACACAGCGAGTGTGCCGTCGGCTGACATATCCATATCCGTGATATTTTTTTCACAGCTGAGAACTTCTTTTTCTGCGGCTGAATATGTTGAGCGCTGCAGACAGGAGCGATCCATACCGTTATTACTGACCCACAACAGGCTCTGATCATCGGCGGTCATCACCATCCGGTACGCAGGCTCCTGCTCTATTGTCTGGCCTGATACCTGTTCCGCTTTTAACTCTGCCAGCTGCGGCTGAAACTGCTTATTCGTCCAGGCTTTGTAGTCATCCCACAAGGCATTAAAACCGCGGCCAAACGAACGTCGCGCGGTGCTGTTCTGCGAGATATAGGGAATCAGCCTGCGGCTGTAATTCNGCAGATAGTCAGACATATCGTCNTCACCATAATCGCTGGCGAGGTAATCCATAAAATAGCCACCGTACAGATAGGCTTTATTTGACGGCCAGTCATCCAGCGTCAGTACCGCTTCATCAAGATCATCCAGACCCTCACCATCGGCTTCCATNCGCATCTGCATGGCGTAATAACTGCTGTCGAGGCGACCGTAGCCCAGACCTTTATCGGTTTCCTGATAAACCGCCAGACCTTCCTTAAACAGCGAGGGNGTAAAAATATGCGGNAAGAACAAATAGAAACGACCGAATATCCGNCTGCCCGTTGCCGTCACNCCGGNGCGCATATCCATCTGCAGCGTATGCACATATTCATGGCGGATCAGACCGTGCAGCCAGTCATCCATATGCTCCAGTCCACTGACGTCTTCCGGCGGACTGGCAAATAAGCGGATCTGATTGTACGGCAGCGGCGTGGCCCAACCGTTCGACAGATCAAAATCATCGCTCAGTACCAGATGTGTCCGCTGTGCCGGTGCCTGAGNAAAAAATGGCACAAGTTCCTCGTGCACCTGCTCAGCAATGGCCAGCGCCCGCGCCGCCATGGCGTCGTAACCCGCCAGAAAATGAATTTCAAAATGGTCGCTGGTCTGTGTCAGCCACTGCTCGTCAGCCCGTTGCCAACCGACCGGGTCTGCTCTCAGCGCNGGGGAGAACACNGATGTCAGTGCCAGCAGCANAGAGAATATCANTGTCTGCNCTGTCGTTAACNTCATCCTGGTCAGCAGCGTCTGCAGGGCGGAAAAGCACGCCATCGTTGTTCATCCTGTGAAATAAAGGGTTCAACATACTTAATCCGCCATATGACGACAAGATGACCGCCGTTCGCTTGCCGCCTGCCGGGCTGTGACATACAGTAGCGTAAGAGCAGGAAATGCTTCAGCAGGAGGGGAATATGCAATGGTCCGAGCACTATCAGCGTTATGCCCGTTATAATCGCTGGATCAACCGNAATTTACTGGATGCCAGCGAAACATTGCCACAAGCCACGATTACGCAGCCCTGCGGCCTGTTTTTCGGTTCGCTGAGCGGCAGCTGGAATCATTTGCTGGTCACAGATTTAATCTGGCTGCGGCGACTGAGTGGTATATTTCCGATTCTGGATGAACTCAGGCACCTGCCCCAGCCGCAATCCCTGGATCAGATTGTTTACCCAACCCTTGCCGCGCTGCGTCCGGTACGGGAACAGATTGATGACCTGTTGATCCGCTGGTGTGACCTGCTGCGTGCAGACGATGCCAACGATGTCATCGAATACACCAACAGTCGTGGCGAAGAGGTCAGCAAGCCTCTGAGCCTTATCCTGCAACACCTGTTTAATCATCAGACCCATCACAGGGGTCAGATAACCGCGGAGCTGAGCCGTCACAATGTCGATTATGGTATTACCGATCTGCTCTATACCCCTTTTGATTAAACCNGCGGGGAATAACAACCCGCGACACCACTGTTCAGCCGGCNACNNGAANAAAAAAANTAATAAAAACAAGACTGAATTCCGCAAGGAGACGGTGTGCTGAATCCCAATATATGGCGCAGCCAACAGCAGACATTTGACTGGCANGGACACAGAATCAGCTATCAGGATCAGGGCGATGGCCCGGTACTNCTGCTGCTGCATGGCTTACCCGGCAGTAACTGGGTCTGGCATCTGCTGTGGCCTATGCTGTGTGGCCAGTTCCGCCTGATCGCACCGGATTTTCTTGGCTGTGGCGACTCGGACAAACCGGTTCCCTACGATTACCGTCTNGCNGATCAGGCCGCTATGCTGGACGCNCTGCTGCGTCATCTGGGGGTNGAGACCTATCAGATCATTGGCCATGATTACGGTGCNGCNGTNGCNTGGCAATTAACCTGTCGTCAGGCNCCTGCGCACACNGNAGCAGANGAACCGGCAACAGANCCCGTGATTGGAAATACATTGCCNGAGCAGCCGGNCGATGCGCAACAGCCGACAGNTTCAACACCCTCCGATACGGCTGAGAACANACCAGACAGACGGCCCTCAAGCNCTGTCCATGTCCTGGCTGTCACCGCGCATATCCGGCGATCACAGCGGATTTATCTGGCGTGAGCGCTGGCTCAGCGGCCCTTCCGGNCAGGTGATTTTCCGCCGNCTGNTAAGTGAAGGTCTGTACGGCCGTTATCTGGAANGNCTCACNGGNCCGTTNTCNCCCCTNACGCGCCAGCGCCTGCGTGACAGCTGGGAGCTGTTGTGCGCTCATCAGGGGCTNAATGCNTTACCACTGCTGCTGAATTACCGTTACGAAATGCCACAGCGCNGGGAGTGGCCACGCATGACCATCCCGCTGCCACTGCAGATCGTGTATGGCCAGTACGATCCGGTATGCCGTCGNCTGCCGGTCATCCCGCAGGTGAACTATCANTCNCTGCCCTGCGGCCATTATCCGCAGGAAGAAGCCCCCGAAGCTCTGGTCGCANCCCTGCTGGCGTTCCACAGCNGCGAACAGAAATACCGTAATGGTGTTTTCTCCAACCTNAAAGCCGCTGACCAGCCCGGCTGAATAACAGCGCCGCTGNTTANACAGCCACCAGTTACACCGACGCTGTTTATACCGNCACGACTTATACCACCNCNGCTTNTACCGNCTGAAGNGCCCTGACTGAGCTTGGGAATATTCCCCNGCTGAGGTAAAGTCCCGCCTCCGCGTAAATCAGGTTGAACACAGCAATGACCATCGAACTCGACATTATCTACCAGGATGACTGCATGGTGGTCATTAACAANCCCAGTGGTCTGCTGGTACACCGCAGTGAAATTGATCGCCATGAAACCCGCTTNGCCCTGCAGCTGCTGCGTAATCAGCTGGGTCAGCGTGTTTACCCTGTGCACCGTCTGGATAAACCAACCTCAGGGGTACTCGCNTTTGCCCTGTCGCAGGAAATGGCCAGTCAGATNACCGACCTCTGGCGTCAGCGNACTGTNGAGAAAAAATACCTCGCCATCGTGCGTGGCTGGATGCCGGAATTCACCCACCTCGATTACGCTATGTCGCCGCCGGTGGATAAATACGCCAAACATGAAAAGAAGAAACCGGCCCAGGANGCCATNACGGATTTCCGCACTCTGGCCCAGGTTGAGATTCCGGTGGCCGTGGATAAATACCCACAGTCACGCTATTCATTACTGGAATGTACNCCGCACACCGGGCGTAAACATCAGATCCGCCGTCACCTGAAACACCTCGCCCATCCNATCATTGGCGATGCGCGCTACGGCAAAGGCCGCCACAGCCGTTATTTCCGCGATCATCTTGATGCCCCACGTCTGCTGCTGCACGCCAGCCAGCTGACCGTGCAGCATCCAGTCAGCGGCGAAGAGCTGACCTTCACAGCCTCTCCTGACCGGATTATGCGCCAGCTGCTTGAGCGCTTCGGCTGGCTCGAAGCCCTGCCGGAAGGTNTGCNCAGTTCGCTGTNGCAGNAACCCCATGCCTCGATGGATNTGTTCCTCAANATCAANAATGACCCTGAAGAAAACGAGGATTAAACGGCAAAAAAGTCTTCCACAGGGCGCAGATCCCTGTATTTCTGTGGTCTGCCAGTGGTTATTCACAATTTCTGTGGATAAATCTTTGGAAAACTTCTGTAAATACGCCCGAAATCCAGNATTTATGCGGCCTGTCGTCAGATTGGCTGAAATTGCACCATCTTTCTAAGTCCTTATTTTTCAGGCACTTAAAGACTTGTGTGAGGTTTCCTACAGGTCTTCGACTTTTGAATTTACGTTCAGANCATGACCAGAAAAATTGTGCATAACAACTCAGAGGCAAATCCGTCAAGGGATTATTTTTAAAAAATGTCCGCTTTTNTAGGGGTAGATCAAAGCATGTACAGNGCCTCTGACTCTGTCCACAGANTCTGTGGATAAATCTGTTAAAAAGTTATTTATATCTGCTCTGAATTACCATGTTTACTGTGCTTACGTTAAATTGGTTATTTTTTAACCAGTAAAAAATCCCTTATTTTTCAATAATTTATATCTTGCAAGCACTATCTTGTAATATTTCACGCCAGAATTGACGCAAATATGACGGGAATTTTGCAATGTGCATAACGCGCCTCAAACTGAACCATTACGACCCAAAACAGGGCTTTTTTGCGAATAAAGAAAAAGCCCGGGCAAAACAGGCGNCAGACTGTTAGCAAGCACTTACCGGCATTGATGTGGATAAGTGACTCTACGAAACAAGTANTAATTAAAATTCAACAGGNGAAAGGCTTCGACAGCCAGGNGCAGAAACANAAAAGCCCGCAGCGAAAACGCNGCGGGCTTAATCATCTTAAAACGGATCAGACGTCGGGAATCAGAGGATACCCATGCGGCGTGCCAGCTCATCNGCAGGCAGGTAACCCGGGAACAGACGACCNTCTTCCAGCACGATCGCTGGCGTACCGTTTACCCCCATGCTTTTACCCATGTTGTACTCTTCGGCGATCGGTGCACCGCAGTCATTGCTGGCCGCAATCATATCGCCCATCTGCGACGACAGAGCATTGTACTGATCCTGCAACATCACAGCGCCGCCCTGACGCAGGCGCTGACCCAGCACATTCAGCTCGCGCTGAGTGGTTTTCATGGTGTTCATTGCCGCCTTGCGGTCATCCTGACACCAGACGTAATTGATCTTACGGTAGGAGTCAGTGAGCTGGCCTGTCTGCGGATTTTTGATTCCGGCACGCGGGAACGCCAGATAGCGCACGGTAATGCCCAGTTCGTTGAGGCGCGGGACTTCCTGATGCAGTTTCTGACAATAGCCGCAGTCGATATCCGTGAAGACATTGATCAGACCTTTCTGCTCGCCCTTAGCTTCAAACACAACGGTCTGGTTGTTACCCAACGCCGCCATTTCTGCCGCACGGGTCGGGTTGTGGCGGTTTTGCGTCACGTTCTCCGCTCCGGCTGCACCGAACTCGTACAGTTCATCACGGTACAGAAAGTGACTCAGATCCGGCGTCATGTGCATCACAGTGCCGTCAGTGAGGATAACTTCAAGAATTTGACCACCGGCCAGCGGCGCAACTTCGCTCACTTCCAGGCGTGGACCAAATGCAGACACCAGTTTGGTCTGTGCCTGCGCTTTCAGTGACTGAGTTCCACTGACAGAAGCGGACTTGATTGCCGCCTCATCTGCGTGAACCATGCTCAGTGGCAGGCTCATCATCAGACCAACAGTGGCAGCAAGCAGAGATTTTTTCATTGGGATTTCCTTTATGGATTACCTTAATACGGGTATCTGCGCGTGTATTCTTCGCGCCACAGGGCCAATGTTTCAGTAGCAGCAGATACAGAATTCTGTTCGCCGCATACCCTTTCAAATGCAGACCATGCTGTCAAGAAAAGCGGCGGCAACAGGCGACCAAAGGTAGGATATTAGCGCCTGAATGTGACCCTCAGATAACGACGGGGTCAATAATCTGCATACTGGCCTGAACGTGAGCCATAAAAACGGGCATAAAAAAACGGGCATAAAGCCCGTTTTTCATTACGCGTATAAAGAGAAGGATTAAACCTTTTCTTTGATACGTGCAGACTTACCGCTACGCTCACGCAGGTAGTAGAGTTTAGCCTGACGAACGTCACCACGACGTTTCACTTCAATGCTGTCTACGGTTGGGCTGTGAGTCTGGAAAGTACGCTCAACGCCAACGCCGTGAGAGATTTTACGCACGGTGAAAGCAGAGTTCAGACCACGGTTACGTTTACCGATAACCACGCCTTCGAACGCCTGCAGACGCTCACGGGTACCTTCTTTTACTTTTACCTGTACAACGATGGTGTCGCCTGGGGCAAACGCTGGTACAGATTCTTTCAGCTGTGCGTTTTCGATCTGCTGAATGATTGTGTTTTTGTTGCTCATTCTATGCTCCTTAACAGTCTGCGGAGTCTTCATTCTCACGCAGGTATTCTGTCAATAACCTTTGTTGCTCGTTAGTCAGTTCCAGTGCATCCAGAAGGTCCGGTCTGCGCTGCCAGGTTCTGCCCAGTGACTGCTTAAGCCGCCACTGACGGATCTTTTCATGGTTGCCGCTCAACAGCACCTCAGGTACTGCCTGCCCTTCGTAAACTTCCGGGCGTGTGTAGTGTGGACAATCCAGCAGGCCATCCATAAAGGAGTCCTGTTGTGCCGACTGTTCGTGGCCCAATACACCGGGCACCAGCCGGATCACAGCATCCATCAGAGTCATGGCAGCCAGTTCACCACCACTCAGTACAAAATCACCAAGAGACCACTCTTCGTCGATTTCGCGCTGAATCAGACGCTCATCAATGCCTTCGTATCGTCCTGCCACCAGAATCAGTTTGTCGCACTGAGCAAGCTCAAGTACGCCCTGCTGATCCAGTTTACGGCCCTGCGGTGACAGATAAATCACCTTAGCGCCTTCTCCGGCCGCGGCTTTCGCTGCGTGAATGGCATCCTGCAATGGCTGAATTTTCATCAGCATGCCGGGGCCACCGCCGTAGGGACGATCGTCCACTGTCTGGTAGTTATCATGGGTGAAGTCCCGGGGATTCCAGCACTCAACCGTAATCTTCTCCTGTTTCACCGCACGTCCGCTGACACCAAATTCAGTCAGCGACCGGAACATCTCCGGAAACAGGGAAATAACACCAAACCACATAATTACAGCAACACCGGATTAAAAATCCGGATCCCAGTCCACCTGAATTTCACTGCCATCCAGGTCAACCTCAAGAACAATCGAATCGGCATAAGGAATCAGTCGCTGACGTTTGTCGACGCTGCCTTCGCAGCTGTTGACCGTCATCACCTGGTTACCACCACCGGATTCGAACAGTTCTTTTACCTGGCCCAGCAATACACCTTCGGTTGTAACAACCTTCAGGCCTTCGAGCTGGAACCAATAATATTCATCTTCTTCGGGCTCTGGTAACTCGCTGGTCAACACACCGATTTCAACCTGGCGTAAAGCCAGCGCTGCGTCACGATCTGTTATGCCTTCAAGAGCTACCGCAATCCCTTTCGTCTGGAGCTTGCTGTCTGTCAGTCTGTATGTCCGCCACTGTCCGTCAATTTTTAACAGCCAGTTTCTGTACTCCAGAATATTGGTCATCGGATCGGTATAGGAATGCACCTTCACCCAGCCTTTGATACCAAACGCGGTGGTGATTTTACCCAGAACGGATACGTCCTGATCTGCCACCTGCTCTGCCAACATCAAATCTCCGTTAACTGCCAATTAAGCCTGAGCTTTTTTGACGTCTTTCAGGATTTTGGCTACACGGTCAGTAGGCTGTGCACCTTTACCCAGCCAATACTCAACGCGTTCCATATCAACACGCAGAGGCTCTTCCTGGCCACGAGCAACAGGGTTGAAGAACCCGACACGCTCGATAAAGCGACCGTCGCGAGGAGCGCGCGCATCAGCTACGTTAATGTGATAAAAAGGACGTTTTTTAGAGCCACCACGGGCTAAACGGATTACTACCATAAATTCAGATCACTCCGATCGTTTTATCAGGTGACAGGTTTTGGGATCGCCTGCCGTTAATCATCCTGTGTACCCCAAACCCGCTGTAAAGCGGCTTCCAGATACACTGGGCCTATTAAAAGGGCGCGTAGTGTATAAAATCTGCCCTGCAGAAACAACCGCTTTTTTACCCTGACAATCCGGCCGCATGGCGCGCCATCGCTGGGCTTATGCATATCACCAACTAAAGCCGCCGCAATGGCAGCTGCTGCCTCACAAATCCACTGTCCAGTGCTGATAATCCGTGGCATGCACCCGACGATTGCGGGTGCGCAGCAGGTTGCGGTCGACCTTACTGTTGTGCCGGCGATCCACGGGCATCACAGTAATACGGTAGATATCCAGCGCCTCTATTCCCAGCACCTTTAATATAGGCGTCAGACGACCGAGCATTTCATCGAGCGGCTCATCACATACCAGATACAGGCGCATGTTATCAGCGCCCTCCTGAATCAGCGCACTGCGCGTAACGCCAGACAGCTTGTCGATCTGTTTTTCAAAGATGTAGGGATGAATGACCTGGCGGTTGGCATACACCAGATCCTTAATGCGCCCGGTAAGCCACAACTGCCCCTGATCATCGAGATAGCCGGTGTCTCCGGTACGGTGCCAGACACTGGCCAACGCCGGCGCGGCAGAACGCGGAATCTTGTGCTCCATGGCCGCCACGGGGTTATTTACATAGCGCGCCAGCACGTGGGCACCGGCCACCAGAATTTCACCAATGTCACCGGCATGACACAGGTTACGCTCTACATCCGCCTCACTGAGGTTGCGCTCCTCCAGTGCATGACACACCACCAGCTCGCTCCCCGCCACCGGTCTGCCGACCAGATATCCCGGCTCTGCAGCACTGCGCAGATAGTCGCTGATGGCCATAGCGGTCACGGGTTCAGCTTCGGTGGCGCCATAAACGATGCGACCGTCGGCCAAAGGAAAGCGTATGTTCAGCCGCCCGGCCAGCGCACTACTGACCACCGCCCGGCTGAGCATGATGCCGTCGATTTCCGGAATCCGGATATTATTGGCTTCCATACCATCGCACAGTGCCGCAAAAAACGCTGGCGCTCCCCAGATATGGGTGACCTGATTGGCCGCCAGCTGCTGCAGTACTTTCATCGCCTGTTTGCGGCTGAATTGCCCCGGGCAGGCGAAATCGATATCCGGCAGCACGGTGGTCAGTCCGGCACTGAGGTTATGCAACACCAGTAAAGGGAAGCAGCTGCACACCACCTCTCCTGCCGGCAGCGGCCAGAACCGCTCCATCGCCAGATGCAGCTGCTGCAGACTGCCATGGGTGCGGTCTGCGCCCATCGGAATGCCGCGGTTTTCCGAGGTGAACGAAATGATGCCGTGAGCCTCCGCAGGGCAGGCTTCAGCCACCAGTTTTCTGCTTCCTTCATCCCGGGCCAGCCGCGCCATTTTTACCGGTAACGACACCACACCGGGAAACGGACCATCAATACTGAGACGCTGGCACTGCTTCAGNTCGGGCACCAGCCAGTGCCAGCGCAACGCCCGGCGCAGACCAATAATGGCGACCGCNGACGANCCTTCCAGTACATAGCGGATATGATGTCTGGGCATGNNAACGTCGATNTACACNGGCACCAGTCCCATGCCTAACAGGCTGATGGTGATGGCATAGGTATGCAGCCCCGGCTGNAATGCCATCACNACCCGGTCGCCCCGGCNGAAGCCNTGTTTCTGCCAGTANTGCTGCCAGAAAGCGGCTTCAGCTGCCAGCTGACGATANCTGAGCCGGACTTCGTGGTGACCTTCCATGGCAGACAGCGCCGTGCGTTCCGGNGAATCTTCACNCCAACCCAGGAAACGGCTGATGAAATTACCGTCCGGACTGNTGCCNTCCAATCCATTACCGGGCATCGCGGAACCCTGATTAGCCTGCGTCATAATCTGTNATGCCTCTGTANGGAGAGAAAACAGAAGCAGNTCAGCNACGGAATACGCGGCAGATGCCGGTGCTTCTGACACCTGTTTTCTCATCCTTTATTCTGACTTCGGTTTCAACTGCTTTAACTATAGAAGGGAGAAATACCAGTTGTCAGCCAGCTCAGAACGAATGGCCTGATTTCCAGTATCTGCGCTCCAGCACCTGAAGCCGGCGATTTCGTGTGCGCAGCACAACCCGGTCAATTTTACTGTGGTGGCGTGCATCCATTGGCATCAGCAGGANACGGTAAAGCTGAACCCGNTGCAGGCCNGNCTGNTCCAGAANAAGCNCTATCTGCGGCAGCAGGCGCAGCAGCNGTTCATCACTNTGCAGATACAGACGCGGCGTCTTACCGCCNCTTTGCACCAGCGCACTGCGCACAATGCCAGCGATCTGATCCAGCTGCTTTTCCATCACTAACGGNTGAATGATCCGCTCATCCAGATAAATCTGATCACGCACNCGCCCGGTCAGCCACAGGCGTCCNTGCTGATCCAGATAGCCGGTATCCCCGGTNCGGTGCCANACCGGNGCTTTGCGGCAATCACGGGGGATGGTGTTTTCACGGTCGGCNANGGGGTCAGCGGCATAGCCGCGCAGTATATGNGCACCGGANANCAGGATTTCGCCGGTTTCAGCCTGCTGACATTCGCTGTAAATCATATCGGTTGCGCTGGCATCCGCCGGTGGCAGAAAGCGGCAGANCATCAGTTCAGNGCCGGCCAGAGGCGCGCCGGCNAGNTAGCCTGCACCATCATACTCACGCAGATANCCATCCACCGGCACNGCGCAGACNGGCTCNGCCTCAGCGGAACCATAAGCCACCACGATTCTGGCAACCGGAAAACAGTCGCGTAACGCCAGTGCCAGCGGGCGACTGACGGTTGCGCCGGTGACCACCAGACTGCGAACCGCGGCAATGCGCTTCTGCTGCTGTTGCAGGTAGGCGCACAACACAGTGAAAAAAGCCGGTACCGCTGACAGACGGCTGACCTGGTGCTGCTCCAGCTGCTGCGTCAGCCGTCCGGCGTCAGCATGNGTNAGNANCCCTGCATNGCCGGATTCCGGCGCAGGCATCACCGACGTCATNCCGCAGCAAAGNTTATGCAGAACNGTCAGGGGAAAACCGGGGCGATCGACCTCACCATCACGGTGAGGCCAGGCAGAGCGCATGGCCAGATACTGCTGATGCAGAATGCTGTGGTTGCGACTGACNGCTTTNGGCNGACCATTCACGCCGGAAGAAAAAGAAATCAGNCAAGGTGCTTCATCANCGACNGCCGCCACATCAAACACCGCNGGACTGTGCCGGCGTGNNGCCNNTGCNGCGGCCAACGGCATTCTGACGGTACCGGCAACATTCCCCTGCAGGCAGAAACGACGGCAGTTACGGAATTCCGGCANCAGCCAGTGCCAGCGCAACGCCTGCGCTCCGCCGACGACGGCCGCCGGACGCANACGNCTGAGCGTGTGGCGCACGGTGCTCAGATTCATCCACGGCTCAGCCATAATNGCCACCAGCCCACAGCCCAACAGGCTGAGCAGAATCGCATACAGGTGNGCNTCCGCCGGCAAAGCGANAAACACCCGGTCCCCCGGGGTCAGCCCCTGACGCCGCCAGAAGACTTGCCAGAAGCCTGCTTCGGCAGCTAATTCTTCATAAGTCAGTGTACAACCGCTATGGCTGTATTTGTGCTGAGCAGGAAGTATCAGGGCGGCCCGCCCGGGGTGGCTGCGCCTGCCGGCATCAAACAGTCCGGCGACATTGGTTACGGCTGCATTGGCTACCGCTGAATTGGTTACCGGGGCATCTCTGCCCCATGCCTCTTCGCTCCTGCTCTGCATAAATAGTGCATCCTGCGCTGGGGTATATCGGTTATGGGCCCTGATCCGGGTCAGTCTTATTCATAAATAATCAGCTGCGGCTTGCAGACCACTTACAAACGGCGGTCAGAACCATATCAGTGACATTGGTGTGAGCGGCTTATGGCAACAACGACCTTTTCAGCCCGGGTAAAATGTGCTTCAAACGGCACTCACTGTCCTGCTTTCGACGTATCAGCCGACGTTCCTGAGAGTTGCGGGATACACGTATACACAGCCCACAAACAAACCGTTACATTTGCCGCGATAATACCCGTCCGTATGCACGTTCACCATGCAAATGGCGAATAATAACCAGAACTTTCGTTCCATATTGCTATGCACGGGATATTTCTGACAAAGAGCTGTTTTTCAGAACAGACAGTTTCATAAGACGATAGTCGTACGGTTGGCCCGCTTTTACCTAAAGTATTCCGGCTATCATGTGCGACCAGCTGAGCAGGCACCCCCTCCCGCCCAATAACGGGCCTGCCCAAACTGATTAAATCAAGTCTGCTGAAAATCCTTTTTCTCAGAACCCGTCGCTGCGAAAGCACGACACGAACAACAGGCAGCAGGTCTGATAAATGACAGGTAACGAATTGAATGGGGCAGGCATACAATGGCGGCCACCTGAGGATACCCTCCGTGTCGACCGGAACACGTGCATCAGCACCTGTGCCGGATTAAGCGGCAACGAAAGGCAACCCTGACCTTTATCAGCCCCAAAACCTCTGTGCTTAATCAGTCAGAGCAGGTATCAACGGCCGGATAACAGGCTGACCTGCAAAAACTTCATTCTGGAGATAATTATGAGCGGTATATCCCGTATTCAGTGCCCGGTACTGCGCGACCGAGTTATGACAGCCGAAGAAGCAGCCGAGCTGATTCCAAACGGTGCGACTGTTGGTATGAGTGGTTTCACCGGTGCCGGCTATCCTAAAGCGATTCCTGGCGCTCTGGCTAAACGTATTGGCAAGATCAATGAGACTGGCGGTCGTTTCCGTATCAACGTCTGGACCGGTGCCTCGACTGCTCCGGAACTGGACGGTGCACTGGCCGAAGTAGACGGTATTGAAATGCGTCTGCCATTCCAGACCGACCCTATCTGCCGTAACCGCATCAACGATGGCCGCATGGACTACGTTGACTATCACCTGTCTGAAGTATCTCAGTACGCATGGTCCGGNTTCCTGGGCAAAATGAATCTGGCTGTGATTGAAGTTGCCGGCATCCGTGAAGACGGCAGNCTGATTCCTTCATCTTCTATTGGTAACAACAAAACCTGGATCGAGCAGGCCGACAAANTCCTGCTGGAAGTAAACTCCGCGCAGAACATCCGCATGGAAGGTATGCACGANGTGTATTACGGCACAGCGTTACCGCCAAACCGTAAACCTATCATGCTGACNAACCCGTCTGACCGTATCGGTGAANAGTACCTGCACTGCCCGATTGATAAAGTAATCGGCGTGGTTGANACCAATGCACCTGACCGTAANTCGCCNTTCAAAGCNCCTGATGANGTGTCCAAGAAAATCGCNGGCCACATNATGGATTTCTTTGACCGTGAAATCGAAGCCGGNCGTCTGCCAAAAGANCTNCTGCCGATTCAGTCNGGTGTAGGTAACATCCCNAACGCCGTACTGGAAGGTCTNGACGAAGGTCCATATAAAAACCTGACGTCTTACACCGAAGTAATTCAGGANGGCATGCTGAAAATGCTGAANTCCGGCACNCTGAGCATTGCTTCNGCAACNGCTTTCTCACTGAGCCCGGACGGTATTAAAGAGTTCGATGAAAANATCGAACTGTACCGCGACAAAATCATTCTGCGTCAGCAGGATCTGAGTAACCATCCGGAAGTTATCCGTCGTCTGGGNATTATTGCCATGAACGGTCTGCTGGAAGCAGACATTTACGGCAACGTAAACTCCACCCACCTGATGGGTACCCGTATGATGAATGGTATCGGTGGNTCCGGTGACTTTGCGCGTAACGGTTATCTGTCTATTTTCGTGACGCCATCACTGGCAAAAGANGGNGCAATTTCTGCCATCGTGCCAATGGTTTCTCACGTCGANCACACNGAGCACGATGTAAAAATCATCGTAACNGAACAGGGNCTGGCTGACCTGCGTGGNCTGTCTCCGCGTAAACGTGCGAANGTGATTATCGAGAACTGTGCTCACCCGGATTACCGTGACGAGCTGATGAGTTATTTTGAACGCGCGTGCAACAGTGGTCGTGGTATGCATACNCCACANCTGCTGGATGAAGCATTAAGCTGGCACCAGCGTTTCGAAGAAACNGGCACCATGAAAAAATCCTGATAAAGGATTAAAAATATCACCGGCCTACGTATTAATACCGAATATTAAATCGCGTTATTGATATAGCCGGTGATATTTATTTGATTTANCTCAATGGTAAGACCTATTTAAATTCATATTCCCTTATGAATTAAACCTTTTCGTCGCATTGCCCCCTTTTGCTCACCAGGACTTATGGAGCNTCAGGGGGCTTTTTTCTTTTTTTGTTAATAATTCTGCGTTAATTTAATCNCTTANNCCTGTTTCAGGATCAGTTACGCATAAAATGTCCATATCTGGCGCTGCAATTCTACTAACGGATCANNNTATNCTGATCTGATCACTTGTTGCTTAGCCAATACAGGAATACTCTTATGCNANAATCCGTTAAAGGGATCTGAGAGCGAAATAACTCTCAACAANCGTCTTATTTAAGCAACCAACCGATGAAGAGAACCGGCCGCCGGATCAGCACCTGGTTTTTGCCTGTGTGNNCGAACGCGGTCAGATCGCAGAGGATCTCCGCATGTCGCACATCGAAACGTTTTATGAAGTAATGCGNCGNCAGGGTATTACCCGCCGCAGCTTCATGAAATATTGCAGCCTGACAGCTGCCGCTCTGGGCTTNAGCCCTGCCTACGTTCCCCAAATTGCCAANGCCATGGAAAATAAACCCAGAACGCCTGTTCTCTGGTTNCATGGNCTTGAGTGCACCTGTTGTTCNGAATCCTTTATCCGTTCTGCGCATCCGCTGGTTAAAGACGTTGTNCTTTCNATGTTGTCACTGGATTANGATGACACACTGATGGCCGCCGCCGGACATCAGGCCGAAGCCGCNCTGGAAGACACCATCCAGAAATACAAAGGCGAATACATTCTCGCNGTGGAAGGTAACCCACCACTGAACGAAGACGGTATGTTCTGCATTATTGGCGGCAAGCCATTTGTTGATCAGTTAAAACATGCAGCAAAACACGCCAAAGCCATTATNGCCTGGGGCTCCTGCGCCAGCTGGGGTTGTGTACAGGCAGCGCGTCCGAACCCAACNCAGGCCACACCCATTCATAAAGTAATTACCGACAAACCGATTATTAAAGTACCGGGTTGTCCGCCGATTGCAGAAGTTATGACCGGCGTAATTACCTATATGCTGACCTTCGGTAAATTACCGGAACTGGACCGTCAGGGCCGTCCGAAAATGTTTTATGGCCAGCGTATTCACGACAAATGCTACCGTCGTCCACATTTCGATGCCGGCCAGTTCGTNGAAGAATGGGATGACGANTTTGCCCGTAAAGGTTACTGCNTNTACAAAGTCGGCTGTAAAGGCCCGACCACCTACAACGCCTGTTCTACAGTGCGCTGGAACGAAGGTACTTCATTCCCTATTCAGGCAGGTCATGGTTGTATCGGCTGTTCTGAAGANGGTTTCTGGGACAAAGGTTCTTTCTATAACCGCCTGACCGATATTCACCAGTTTGGTATTGAGAAAAATGCCGACGAAATCGGTACCGCAGTTGCCGGTGGTGTCGGTGCAGCCATTGCTGCCCATGCCGCCGTCAGNGCCATTAAACGACTGTCCAGTAAAAACGATTCTGAGGATACCTCTGCATGAACATCCCNCTGAACGCCAGCCAGCTCGACAATAATGGCCGCCGCGTGGTGGTCGATCCGGTAACCCGGATTGAAGGTCACATGCGCTGCGAAGTAAACGTCGACAGCGACAATATTATCCGTAACGCCGTTTCNACNGGCACNATGTGGCGTGGTCTGGAAGTGATTCTGAAAGGCCGTGATCCACGTGATGCCTGGGCGTTCGTTGAACGTATCTGTGGTGTCTGTACCGGTACTCATGCACTGACGTCCTGTCGNGCAGTGGAAGACGCACTGGATATTCAGATTCCGTACAATGCNCACCTGATCCGCCATCTGATGGATAAAACCCTGATGGCCCACGATCACATTGTGCACTTTTATCATCTGCACGCGCTCGACTGGGTTAANCCGGTNAATGCGTTAAAAGCCGATCCGCGTAAAACCTCTGANTTGCAGAAAATTGTNTCACCGGCGCATCCGAAATCCAGCCCGGGCTATTTCCGCGATATTCAGAACCGNCTGAAAAAATTCGTTGCCAGTGGTCAGCTNGGTCTGTTTAAAAACGGTTACTGGGATAACCCGGCGTATAAATTATCGCCGGAAGCCGATCTGATGGCNGTNACGCATTATCTGGAAGCACTCGACCTGCAGAAAGAAATTGTAAAAATTCACACCATNTTTGGTGGTAAAAACCCGCACCCGAATTATCTGGTGGGCGGTGTTGCCTGTGCCATTAACCTGGATGACGTTGGNGCATCCGGTGCTCCNGTGAATATGGTCAGCCTGAACTTTGTGCTGCAGCGCATTAAAGAAACTCAGGAATTCACNAAAAACGTTTACCTGCCNGACGTTATGGCGATTGGCGGTCTGTANAAAGACTGGCTGTACGGTGGTGGTCTGGCCAGCGAAAACGTANTGGCTTACGGNACTTACGCACAAACCCCTTACGACAGCTCCACTNACATGCTGCCTGGCGGCGCGATTGTGAANGGCAACTGGAACGAAGTTCTGCCAGTNGANGTGCGTAATCCGGATGAAATTCAGGAGTTTGTTGATCACTCCTGGTACCGCTACGCCAACGGCGCCAAAGGTCTGCACCCATGGTACGGNGAAACTGAACCGGACTTTACTCTGGGGCCNAACACCAAAGGCANCAANACCGATATTAAAGAGCTGGATGAAGCGCANAAATACAGCTGGATTAAAGCACCNCGCTGGAATGGCCACGCTATGGAAGTGGGTCCNCTGGCGCGTTACATCATTGCTTACGCATCCGGTCAGGAAGCGGTTAANGAGCAGGTGGATAAATCTCTGGCGACCTTTAACCAGAACACAGGNCTGGATCTGGGTCTGAANCAGTTCCTGCCATCNACNATNGGCCGTACTCTGGCCCGTGCGCTGGAATGCGATCTGGTAGTGGACTCCATGATTGATGACTGGCATGCGCTGGTTAACAACATTAAAGCCGGTGATTCTTCCACNGCTAACGTGGAAAAATGGGATCCGAAAAACTGGCCGAAAGAAGCCAAAGGTGTGGGCACCAACGAAGCACCGCGCGGCGCNCTGGGTCACTGGATNAANATCAAAGACGGCAAGATTGAAAACTATCAGGCCATCGTACCGACNACCTGGAACGGCTCTCCCCGTGACAGCGACGGTAANATCGGTGCNTANGAAGCCTCTCTGCTCAACACGCCNATGGAGCGTCCGGAAGAACCGGTGGAAATTCTGCGCACCCTGCACAGTTTCGACCCATGTCTGGCCTGCTCTACCCACGTGATGTCAGAAGACGGNNANGAAATGAGCANGGGTTAAAATCCGTTAACAGGAGGCGGCTATGTCTGAACAAAGTGTAAAAGCCGAANAGGCNACTGAACAGGCTGCAACGCTTCCGGCAGCAGGCAGCGGCGAGCAACAGCTGGTCCGCCGCCAGACCGCCGTCTATGTTTATGAAGCACCACTGCGCCTGTGGCACTGGGTCACCGTGGCCTGCATTACCGTGCTGTGTGTTACCGGTTANTTTATCGGTTCNCCNCTGCCNACCATGCCNGGCGAAGCCAGTGACAGCTNCCTGATGGGCTATATCCGTTTTGCNCANTTTGCCGCCGGTTACGTCGTTACCATCNCTTTTATTGGCCGCATTTACTGGGCCTTTGTCGGTAACAGTCACGCCCGTGAGCTGTTTATTTTACCGATCACGAAAAAGGCCTGGTACAAAGAACTGTGGCACGAAATGCGCTGGTATATGTTTCTGGAAAAAACCCCGAAAAAATACATTGGNCACAACCCCATGGGGCAAAGTGCCATGTTCGTATTTTTCGTGCTCGGCCTGACCTTTATGATTTTTACCGGCTTCGCGCTGTATGGTGAAGGTCTGGGTTACGACAGCTGGGCCAGCCAGATGTTTGGCTGGGTTATTCCGTTAATGGGTCAGAGTCAGGATGTGCACACATGGCACCACCTGGGTATGTGGTACATCATTCTGTTTATCATGTCCCACATTTACGTGGCCGTGCGTGAAGACATTATGTCCCGTCAATCGCTGATCTCCACCATGGTGGGTGGCTGGCGTATGTTTAAAGACGACCGTCCGGACTGAGTATGACAAAGCGTTTTTTATTACTTGGTATCGGCAATGTGCTGTGGGCAGACGAAGGCTTCGGTGTTCGCTGTCTGGAGCACATCAGTCAGCATTATGCATTTCCCACCAATGTCAGCCTGCTGGACGGCGGCACTCAGGGTATCTACCTGCTGCAGCACGTGCAGGACACTGACGTTCTGGTGGTGTTTGATGCCATTGATTACGGCCTTGAACCCGGCACCCTGAAGCTGGTGCGCGATGACGAAGTGCCGAAATACATGGGCGCGAAAAAAATGAGTCTGCATCAGACCGGCTTTCAGGAAGTGCTGGCCATGAGCGAATTTACCGGACACTACCCGCAAGAAATTCTGCTGATTGGCGCACAACCGGAAATGCTGGAAGATTTTGGTGGCAGCCTGACCGACGTGGTACGCCAGCAGATTGAACCGGCGGTTCAGATCGCCCTTAATTTTCTCGCTGAACGTGGCATCACGCCGCTGGCAGAGGGAACCACTGATGCGTCAGTGGCGTCTATTTCACCGGAACTGGCCATGCATGAATATGAAAGCGGCCGCCCTTCCGAAGAGGCTGCTTTCCGCTTTGGTGATGCGCGCTTTATTCCGGCTGCGGAGAAAAACGTCTGATGTGTGTTGGTATCCCAATGCAGGTCATCAAAGCTGAGAACGACAAAGGCATCGCCTGGTGTCGTTCCTGGCTGACGCCGCAGACTGAACACGATACAACTCAACAACCCGAAATGGTCGATACCCGTCTGGTTGGCGAGGCTGATGAAGGCAGCTGGTTACTGGTATTTCTTGGCGCTGCCCGGGAAATCATCAGCGCCGAGCGTGCCCGTCAGACCGGCCAGGCATTACAGGCCTTACAACAGATCGGCAGCGGTAATACCTCAGGCCTTGATGCCCTGTTTGCCGATCTCGACCGGGAACCCCAACTGCCGCCCCACCTGCGCGCGGCAGCCACTGGAGAATAATCCGTTATGTCCCATCCATTAATCGGGCGTTTGCTGAACGATTTTGGTTATCCATTGCTGGATCAGACAAACCTGACTGAATTCCTTGCAGAGAATGAATTCAGCGTGCTGTTTTTTACCGATGATCCGGCGCGTAACAAAGAGACACCGGATGTCGCTGTGGTACTGCCCGAATTAGTTGCCCTGTTTCCACAACTGAAGGCCGCAGTCATTGACCGCAGCTGCGAAAAACAATTGCAGGGCACCTTTGGCTTTGCAGTATGGCCGGCACTGGTGTTTATGAAAGGTCAGGATTATCTGGGCAATATTATCCGCATTCAGAACTGGGATGATTACTGCAACATGATTCCGGAAATTCTGCAGCGTAAACCACAGACCCTGAACCTGAATTCACTGCAAGGGGAGGCCAGCTGATGAGCGGCGATATTCCACTGTTTGATCTGGCCAAAGGTGCGGTTCCGTCTCAGGCGGGCGTCGCCCAGGTCGGCCCCGGCTCCCAGGGCGAAGATGGTCTGCGTTATATGCGCATGCCGACGGAAATGGATACCTTTGAAATTCCCGAGTTGCCGGAAGCACAGGAACTGGCCATGTACCCCGAGGTCGGCCAGATTCTGCTCGATCTGCAGAGCTCACTGGAAAAAGGCGCAGCCAATTTAAGCGGTGCCATGAGCTGTGCGCGTATTAATCTCGATCATTTAAGCAACGATGCCTGCGCCCTGCTGTATCAGACACTGGGGGAAGGTGAAGTTGCGGCCCGCATCGAACACCCTGGCCTCAACATCCGGGTTCAGGAAAGTGTGCTGGCCGGTGTGTGGTGGCTGCAGCAACTCGATGCTGATAAAAAAGTCGCGCACCAGTGGCTGGAAGTCGGGGCAGTACCGGATTGTCTTTTAACCGACAGCTTCCCGTTCAGCAGTGATTACGTTATGCCGGAAGTTCCGGCTGGTCTGCTGAACGCGGCCCCGGTATTACTGGAACTGCTGGAAAAAGCCAAAGAGCATCAGCAGCGTCCGTTTACCGAACCTCACGTCATCAATTTCTCTCTGCTGCCGTTCAGCGAAGAAGACCATGCATATCTGGGCAATACCCTGAGCCATGGCGGTGCGGTGATTCTGTCACGGGGTTACGGTAACTGCCGTATCACCAGTTGTGCAGTTCCGGGGATCTGGCGGGTACAATACTTTAACAGCACCGATCAGCTGATCCTTGATACCATCGAGATCATCAGCATTCCACACGCCGCCTGTGCCGCGCGTGAAGATCTGGAAGACTCAGCCGAACGGTTACACGAAATTTACCAAGCCATGATGGCCGACTGAACAGGGTAAACATCATGACGAATCCCGATAAAATGTTTGAAGGCAGCTATATGGGCGACAACAGTCAGCTCAGTGACGACGCTGTTCTTGAATGCAAAATCTGCTGGTATCAGTATCACCCGCAAGAAGGTGACAGTGATCAGCATATTGTTCCCGGTACACCATTCAGCCAGTTACCGGACAGCTGGCGCTGTCCGCAATGCGAAGGCGAACGGGATCAGTTTATGGTGGTAAATGACCACTGAGGTAAAACACTCTGCGGCTGACATGAAAGAACGCATTGAGCGTTTTTATCAGGACGCCGCAACCCGTATGCAGGATCTGCCAATGTACAACCCTGCCCTGTGCGTCGAAGTTATCGGCTGGCAGGCGCTTAACACCCACAGCGGTGTAAACAGCGGAAATCAGGAACTGTCAGGGCAGCAGAATGATCATACTGACGACAATCAGCGCGATAAAAAACCACAGGCCGCAGAACAACAAAAGCAACAACCAATACAAAAACAACAGAGCCTGAATGAGCAGCAAACCCCTTGGTTTGGCATAGTAATTACGCCCTGGTCCATACTTTTGTGGGCCAGACCGGCTGCTCAGGTCAATGCCGTAAAAGGCAGTGACTGGTGTTTAAATTTACCCGCTGGTGAATGCATTCTGACTCATGCATACGCAGAAGAAACCGGAGCGTACGCCAGCACCAGCCTGATATCCCTGATGACGGATATTCCCTCTCAGGACGATGCCCGAACCATAGCTCAGGAAATTCTGCACACCTTGCTGGAAGCACCGCAATCGGCAAAGGACTCTGCGCAGGCCGGCCCCTCTTCCGCTGACTATGAGAGTGCGGAAAGTGACGCCGGAATCCGATCAATCAGCAAACAGCAGAAACCCGTTATGGTCTCACGCCGAGGCTTTTTAACCGGGTTACGCTCGGGCAGAAAAAATGACTCTTAAAATCAACGTAAGCTATCTCGACGGCAATATAAACGATCTGAGCACCGGACTTGAACGCTCCGGCGATGCAGTGGGTAAATGGCTGCAGCAACAAACCACAGAAGAAGCACTGGCGGCGATTCCCACTGTATTCAGTATCTGCGGCCGCTCCCATGATGTCGCCGCGCGTCTGGCGCTGGGTGAGCTGACCGATACCGACGCCGCGCAACAACTGGCACATAAAGCCGTCATCGAATCCATCCGTGAATATGTGATCCGTCTGCTGCAACACTGGGACTATCCAATTGACCGGGCCGCACTCGGTCAATGGATGCAGGCCGTTAACGAAGACACTCTGACACCGGCAGACCTGGCGCGTCAGGTTCAGGCGCTGTTACCGGATGCCCAGCAGACCGCAGACTGGCTGAGTAATATTCAGCAGATCTGGCAACGTCAGTTCGGCAACGTGCAGTTCAACACAGAACAGACAAACAAAGAACAGTTACAGACGTATTTTCAATGGTCGCCTCAGGCCCCCGGTGCCGATGTCAATTTTTACGCCGGCACAGGCGCTGATGTATTGGCCAGTCACAACAGTACTCTGGATCAGGTACTGGCCGAAGTGATCCGTCAGATGCTCAGTGATATGAATTATCTGATTGGCCGCCTGACTGGTGAAATGACCGGTTACGCTCTGATTCAGCATTGCCTGCGTGAGGACGAACAGGGCCAGCACAGTGAAGGCTGGGTACGTACTTCCCGTGGCTGGTTATGCCACCGTATTACAACTCATGGCAACGACAGAGAATGGCAGGTAATCTCGCCTACCGATATTAATTTTGCCTCTGCCAATAGCCTGCTGAACACTTTATTATCGGCCACTTCATCCGCGCCGGAGGCAGTTGAGTCTGTGGTTGCGGCGACAGTTAAAGCCATTGATCCGTGTGTTGAGTTTACCATCACGGTAAATGGCACCAGCTCAGGCGAACGTCATGCATGAAATGTCCATAGCTGAAGGTATTATTCAGGTATTGGAAGATCAGGCCGTGAGCCAGAATTTCAGCCGGGTAAAAGGTGTCTGGCTGGAAATCGGGCCACTGGCCAGTATTGAAAGCGATGCTCTGCGCTTTTGTTTTGATGCCGTTATTCGCGGCACCCTGGCAGAAAATGCCAGACTGGAAATTATAGAAATTCCCGGACTCGCCTGGTGTCTTGGCTGCGGACAGACCGTCGCCATTACCCAGCGTTACGACGCCTGCCCGGATTGTGGCAGTTACCATTTACAGGTGACACAGGGCGATGAGATGCGGATTAAAGAACTGGAGGTTGAGTAATGTGTACGGTTTGCGGATGCAGTGAAGGTGAAACCCGTATTGAGGGTCACGATCATCATCATGGCCATAGTCATGACGACGGACACAGTCATGAGCACGGCCACAGTCATGAGCATGAGCATGCGCACGCTCATAATCACGATCATAACCACAGCCACGCTCATAACGACGACCACCGTCACAGCCATGAGCACGATCAAAGCCTGCGCACTGAGCACCTGCATGATTATGGTCAGGGGCCGGCCCGCGCCCACGCACCGGGTTTAAGTCAGAGCCGTATGGTACAGATTGAGCAGGATATTCTCGGCAAAAACGATCAGTATGCCGCAGTTAACCGTGCCCGCTTCGAGCAGCAAAGTATTCTGGCACTGAATCTGGTCTCCAGTCCGGGTTCCGGTAAAACCACCCTGCTGACAGAAACCGTGCGCCGGTTAAAAGAACGCTGGCCACTGGCCGTCATTGAAGGCGATCAGCAGACCAGTAACGATGCTGACCGTATCCGTGCNACCGGTGTCGCGGCGATTCAGGTGAACACAGGCAAGGGCTGTCATCTGGATGCCCANATGGTCGGTCATGCACTGGAAAATCTGCCGGATCTCGAAGGCGGCGTATTATTTATTGAGAACGTCGGCAATCTGGTATGCCCGGCGGCCTTTGATCTGGGTGAAGCCCATAAAGTGGCNATTCTTTCCGTCACCGAAGGCGAAGACAAACCAATTAAATATCCGGATATGTTCCACGCAGCGGATATTATGATTCTGAATAAAACCGACCTGCTGCCACATCTGGATTTTGATGTGAACGCCTGCATTGAATACGCCCGCCGGGTAAACCCGGATATTCAGGTGCTGCAATGTTCTGCACGCAGTGGNGAAGGTATGGACGANTGGCTGAACTGGATTGAAGTACNGCGCAGTCAACGCATTCAGCAGCGCATNGATGCACTGCAAAGCCGGATCGCCAAACTGCAGGCGCTNTGATGCAAAACCGCACTGACACACAGAACCCGGCCGCGCAGACGTCAGAAGAGCAGACGTCAGAAGAGCAGACGTCAGAAGAGCTGACTTCAGAACAGCAGATCTCAGAAGAGCAAACCTCAGAAGANCAACGCCAGGCCAGCATATTAGCCAGCCAGCCGTTCGGCTGGCTTGTTCGCGTTCAGGGCATCGTCCAGGGTGTTGGNTTCCGTCCCACNGTNTATCGTCTGGCCACCGCAATGCNACTGCCNGGNGATGTCTGCAATTTCGGCAACCGNGTAGAAATCCGTCTTTATTGTTTGCAGAAACAGGCCTCNGAATTCTGTCAGGAACTGCTGCGTCATAAACCNCAACGGGCGCATATTGCAGAAATTAAACTCGATATTCTGCACGACTATCAGGCNAGCGAATTTACCATCCGTAAATCCGAAGCNGCAGCAANTTTAACCGGCAGTGGTGTGATTGCCGANCTTGCCCCCTGCCCTGACTGTCTGGCCGAATTATTTGATCCGCAGTCACGCCGTTATGGCCATCCNTTTATTAACTGCACCCAATGTGGTCCGCGTTATACCCTGCTGAAAAAACTCCCTTATGATCGCGCCAATACCAGCATGGCAGANTTTGCNTTATGNNCNGGCTGCGATCAGGAATACCATGATCCGGCCAATCGCCGTTTTCATGCACAGCCCAATGCCTGCCCGGATTGCGGCCCGCNTATCTGGCTGGAAACAAACNCGGCAGGCAACCCGCCAGAAAATGCAGCAGAAAAGACAGAACAACATTCTGCACCAGCCGCTGAGGTAATTGNTCAGGCNCTGGCGGTTATTCAGNCNGGNGGNATTCTCGCGTTAAAAGGCGTGGGTGGTTTNCATCTGGTNTGCGACGCAACAAANGCNGANGCCATTGCCCGCTTGCGTAAACGCAAACAACGCCCGTCAAAACCATTAGCCATNATGCTGGCCAACNCNGCTTCNGCCAATCGCTGGGTGCAACTGACGCGTACCGGACTGGGTTGCCTGTCGCATTCTTCCGCCCCGATCGTATTNCAGAATNTCANCNCCGGTATCCGNCAGGAATATCCCGATGTCTGCCGCCAGCTGGCNCCCGGGTTAAATGCNTTGGGCNTNATGTTGCCNCAAAGCCCGCTGCACTGGCTGCTGTTTCACGCCGCNGCNGGNCGCCCTGANGGCNTGNCGTGGCTGCAACAGCCACAGCAAAGCGCNTGGGTNATGACCAGTGCAAATCTCTCCGGCCAGCCATTAATCACNGCGAATAAACAGGCTAAAGAAGATCTGGCTGNCGTTGCCGATGCCTGGTTAATGCANGATCGCGACATNATTAACCGCTGTGACGATTCTGTGGTTGATGCCCGTGACGACCTTCTCAGTGGACAGCAAGGNGCCATTATTCCACCNCTGACCAATCGCATTGGCCGTGGTCTGGCACCGTTAAACATTACCCTGTCGAATTTGCCAGACTCCGCCGATAATCCGGATATTCCATCNATACTGGCCTGTGGCGGCTATTTAAAAAATACNCTGGCACTGAATATCGGACGCTCGGTTTTTCTGTCACAACATATTGGCGATCTNAATAATGCNGCCAANGCCCGTCAGCAAAAACAGACTGCTGCCCAGCTGAGCCAGTTATTACAGGCCGAACCGGATTTAATCGCCTGNGATCTGCATCCGGAAGGCAGCGCCCGNTTGTTGGCGGANCAACTCGCTGAACAAATCCCAGGACAGCGCCCTGAACAAATCCCGGAACAACGNCCAGAACAACATGGCGCAGAAAATAATGCNGANCANCTGATGGAAGTGCCGCATCACATTGCNCATATNGCGGCGGTNATGGCTGAACAACCGGAGAAAGAAAAAGCACAGACAGAGNATGCCGACNCTGACGGNGAAAAGCCNGTGCTCGGTCTGGCACTGGATGGTTTTGGTCTTGGCNGGGATGGTGAAGCCCGCGGCGGCGAACTGATTCTGCTGTCGCCGCCGGATTTTATGCATCTGGGATCTTTCTCTGCCCTGCCTCTGCCCGGTGGCGATAAAGCCGCCCGTGAGCCCTGGCGCATGGCTGTCAGCCTGCTTTACGCCTACGGCGAAGAAGGTCAGGCNGAGCAGTGGTTAAAGCAACANAAAGCGATTGATGCCGCTCAGGGCCAGATGGTGCTGCAGCAACTGGAAAAAAATATTAACTGCCCGCTGACCACCAGTGCCGGGCGTTGGTTTGATGCTATTGCCGGATTGCTGGGGATCTCGGATATCCAGAGCTACGAAGGCGAAGCGGCCATGCGTCTGGAAGCGCTGGCCGGGCGCGCGACGAAAATGACCAACCCCACGGGCTTAGAACGCCTGTGCCGGAGCGAAATTGTGAAAGGCAAACGCCGCCTGAGTCTGCGTTTACTGGCACAGCATACTATTAATGCCTGTCTGACACCGTCAGCGGCCAATACCGACGCCAACGACAGCAGCTGCCTGGCGTGGCTTTTCCATCAGCAGCTCGCTCAGGGTCTGTGCGAGTGGGTGGTTGATGTGGCGCGTGATTACAATCTGAACGCCGTTATGCTGTCCGGTGGCTGTGCCCAGAATGCGCTGCTGCGGACTCTGCTGCGTAACGAATTAAACAAACACTCTGTCCGCCTGATTCTGCCGCATAAAGCACCGGCAAACGATGGCGGCCTGGCCCTTGGCCAGCTGGCGTGGACGCTGTATTCCCGACCTCAGGCTGAAGCCGGAACAGTCTCTGCACCCGCTGCTGCAACGGAGCAATAAAATATGTGTCTCGCCATTCCGGTAAAAATTGAACGTATCGAAGACGACAGCACCGCCATTGCGGATATTGGCGGCCTGCTCAAAGCCATTAATATTTCTCTGGTGGCCGATGTCAAAGCCGGTGATTACGTTATCCTGCATGTGGGTTTTGCCTTAAAAAAACTCGACGAAGAAGAAGCACAGAAAACGCTGGCGATGATTTCTGACATCGATCTTCACAATGCCCGGACAGAAGCGGCAGCAGGAATCTGAACATGAAATACGTTGATGAATTCCGCGACGCGGAGCTGGCCAAAAAGCTGGCAGATAAAATCCGCACAGCAGCAGATACTGGCCGTACTTATCGTCTGATGGAATTCTGCGGCGGTCATACCCATGCGATTTTCCGTTACGGTATTCCCAACCTGCTGCCGAAAAACGTCGAGCTGATTCACGGCCCGGGTTGCCCTGTATGCGTTCTGCCCATTGCCCGTTTAGATATGGCGATGATGCTGGCGAAAAATCCCGATGTTATTTTATGTACCTTTGGCGATATGCTGCGCGTACCCGGTACCGGCCGCACCAGCCTGCTTAATATCCGCGCTCAGGGGCACGATGTGCGCATGCTTTATTCGCCGCTGGATGCGATTAAACTGGCGCAGGAAAATACCACTAAGCAGATCGTCTTTTTTGCTATTGGTTTTGAAACCACCACACCGCCCACAGCGGTGTTACTGGAGCAGGCGAAAAAACTCGGCTTAGCCAATCTTACGGTCTTCTGCAATCACGTACTTACGCCGTCGGCCATGCACGCCATCCTGAACAGTGACGATGTAAAAATTGATGGCTTTTTAGGGCCAGCTCACGTCAGTACGTTAATCGGCAGCCTGCCTTACGAAATTTTTCCGCAGCAATATAACAAGCCGGTGGTGATCGCCGGTTTCGAACCACTGGATGTGCTGCAGGCTATTCTGATGCTGATTGAGCAACTGAATAAAGGCCGCTGCGAAGTGGAAAATGAATTTACCCGCGCAGTCACGCCAAACGGTAACGAAAAAGCCATGGCCCTGTGTGATCAGGTATTCCGCACCCGGGCAACCTTTGAATGGCGCGGCCTGGGTTTCGTACCACACAGTGCCCTGGAGATACGCCCGGAATACGCGCAATGGGATGCTGAAGTACAGTTCGCTGACTGGCTTGCTGAACAGCGGGCACAGCAGGAAAAACCACCAGCAGATAACAAAGCCTGTGAATGTCCATCCGTGCTGCGCGGCGTTAAAAAACCTCATGAGTGCAAACTGTTTGGCAATCCCTGCACGCCGGATAATCCGCTGGGTTCCTGCATGGTATCGTCAGAAGGTGCCTGCGCCGCGTATTACCAGTACGGTCATCGCCGCATAGCCGTAGCATCCGGCAACTAAAAAGCAGAACAATTATTTAACCATACACAGCAGATACAGCCGGTCACACAGCATGAATATAAAATCCGCACAGGTCGAAATGGTTCATGGCAGCGGTGGCCGCGCCATGATGAAACTGATTCACGAACTGTTTGCCAGTCACTTCCGTAACGAATGGCTGGATCAGGGCAATGATGGTGCCGTATTAAATGAAATTCCTGCGGGTTACCGCCCGGTGATGGCCACCGACAGCCACGTAATTACGCCGCTGTTTTTCCCAGGTGGCGACATAGGCTCGTTGAGCGTCCACGGTACGGTCAATGATGTTGCCATGATGGGCGCTAAACCTCTGTATTTAACCGCTGGCTTTATTCTGGAAGAAGGCTTCCCACTGAGTGATTTACAGCAGATCGTTCAGTCGATGGCGAGCGCCGCCCGCGAAGCCGGTGTGGCCATTGTGACCGGCGACACCAAGGTGGTGGAAAAAGGCAAAGGCGATGGCGTGTTTATTAACACTACAGGTTTTGGCATCGTTCCGGTAACCGTCAATCTGAGTGGCAGCCGCGCTCAGCCCGGCGATAAAATTCTTGTTTCCGGCACCATGGGCGATCATGGTGTGACGATTCTGTCGTCCCGTGAAAGTCTCGGTTTTGAATCGGAACTGCAATCCGATACTCAGTCATTAAACAGTCTGACTGAAGCCATGCTCAGTGCCATAACGAACCCGGCAGATTTAAAATGCCTGCGCGATCCTACCCGTGGCGGGCTGGCCAATACCCTGAACGAAATTGCACAGCAATCGAAAGTCGGCATTCACCTCAGTGAAGCCGATATTCCGCTGAAACCTCAGGTCGCTGCCGCATGCGAATTTTTAGGTCTTGATCCGTTATACGTAGCCAACGAAGGCAAGCTGATTGCCATCTGTAGTGCAGATATTGCCGATCAGCTGCTGAGTGTTATGCGCCAGCACCCGGCAGGACAGGATGCAGCAATCGTCGGTACCGTGGTGGAAGATGATCAGTGTTTTGTCGAAATGACTACCCGCTTTGGTGGCCAGCGTATGGTGGACTGGTTAAATGGCGAGCAGTTACCGAGGATTTGCTGAATAAAAAACGCCGGCATAAGCCGGCGTTTTTTTACAAAGCTCTGAGCAGATCAGAACTCAGTGGTGGTGACCGCCTTCACCGTGAACGTGGCCGTGAGCCAGTTCTTCTTCGCTGGCGTCACGTACAGATTCAACTTTTACGCTGAACTGCAGGGATTTACCCGCCAGAGGGTGGTTCGCGTCAACTGTAACAACCGCTTCGTCTACTTCAGTAACGATCAGGTTGATCGGACCGTGTTCAGTCTGCGCGGTGAATGCCATGCCAGGCTCTACTTTTTCAACACCTTCGAACGCTTCCATAGGTACTTTCTGTACACGTTCTTCGCTGTATTCGCCGTAAGCGTCTTCAGGAGCAATGGTTACTTCCAGTTCGTCACCAGCGCTTTTGCCTTCCAGAGCAGCTTCCAGGCCCGGAATAATGTTCTGAGCACCGTGCAGGTAAGTCATTGGCTGACCGCCTTCGGAGGAGTCGATGGTTTCGCCGCTGGCAACATCAACAACTTTGTAGTGGATGGTTACAACTTTCTGTTGTGCAATGGTCATAGGATAATCCTCTGTTCGTCCCCGTCTGTGCAGGGCTTGCATGGTTGATCACTCAAATAATGAGCAGTTACGCAAAGACGACCTGGGACCTACCCGTGCGACCTGACTCTACGAAAGCGCCAGTATAACAACTGGCGTGTGTATTCATAGGGGCCGGGGCCGTGCAGAGTGGCTCTGTTCAGTCTGTTCGCCGTATATGGCAAGTATATGTCGCGCCGGGATATGTCAGATGCAGCCTGGACTGAGACTACAGCAGCCGCAGCGTAACGGCTCAGCTGAGACGGCGGATAAAATTCAGCGCCTGCGCCTTGGCCAGGGTGCGGTCAGTACTGTCACCGTCAAAGCGCACTTTCAGGTAGGTTTTATCTTCGGACAGCACAGTGCCATTGCCCAGTGTTTCATGCTGAATGCGGTAGGTGGCAATCTGATGCTGCTTACGCTCAATAATATGATTACCACTGCCGCTTCTGGCACCCGGTACTTTTCCTGCACCAGCTGTAACAGCCGCAGTAGCCGCGCCGGCTGGTCTTTCCGGTATTTTGGCCAGCACCAGCCGCAGTGTCAGCTGCAACCGTTGCAGATACTGATCCAGCCAGGCCGGTAAGGCACCACCAGTAGGACTGATTTCTGCCGTGTCACTGCCCTGATACAGCGCCTGACCAATGGCCTGCGAGCGTTCGTACTGCATTTCCTGCTGGAAGCGGCTGGGCCAGCTCTGATCGCTTTTCCCCGCCTTGCCAATCTGACTGCCAAAGCCCTGTGAGGTATCCGGTGCCACCAGATGCAGCTGCTGGCGCGCCCGGGTCATGCCCACATACAGCAGGCGACGCTCGCTTTCGTCACTGGCCGGAGTGGTAAATTCCGCTTCCGGGGTATAAGGGTAATAATGCGCGTTCAGGCCGGGAATAATCACCCCCTGCCACTCCAGACCTTTGCTCTTATGAATGGAGGTCAGGTGCACCCCCTGCTGCCCTTCGCGGGTCTGCTGCAGGCGTTTGGTTTTCAGTTCCTGCAGATAATCAAATCCATCACGGCTGCTTTGCCCGGACTCTCGCATAAAACGGATAAAGGCGCGGATGGTCTGGGTTTTGTCTTCTACCTGCTGTGCAGAAAAAGCCGAATCGGCAATGCCGTCTTCCAGATCCGTCTGCTCGACGTAGTTACTCAGCAGACGCCAGGCGTGCTGATTTATGTGCTCAGCGTCGGCGATGATTTCCGCCCGCGCCTGAATCTGCTGTACCTGCCAGCGACTCAGTTCATCGGGAATAGCGGCACTCAGTGCTTCACCAAAATCCTGCTCAGCCCTGGCTGCCTGTGAGGCAATACTTTCCAGTACCTGTCGCTTTACCTTGGGATAAGGCGTGGTGAGGATATGCAGCCAGGCATCTTTGCGCTGTTCTTCACTGCGCTGCTGGAAACGCCCGGCGGCAATTTCCAGCAGCAACCAGAAAATCTGCAGCTCCCAGCGATCCAGTACCGACAGCGAATTATGCAGCTGATAGGGCACTCCAGCCTGCAACAGGCCAAGCTCAATGGGGGCACATAACGCCCACAGACGGTTGATGACAGCGATCTGCTCCAGCTCTGCCTCAGACTGGATAAGCTTCAATACCAGAGCTGCCTCTGAGCGCGCCTGATGCAGGCGGATACGGGTCTGCGGCGTTGATGCATGGGACAGGCACAGAACATCATCGCGTTCTTTGTTGTGGGTAATCAGATGATTGGCCAGCAGCGACAGGCAATGCCCGTAACGGAAGGTATGAGGCAGCTGGTAAGTATTGACCTCGCCCATGGATTCACGGAAGCCGCTGACAATAAATTCCGGCCGGGATCCGCGGAATTCATAAATGGTCTGATCCGGATCACCGATCACCATCACCGAACCACGGCCACCGTACAGGACTTCGAGAAACTTCTGCTGAATGGCGTTGATATCCTGGTATTCGTCTACCAGTATCCACTGCATATGGCCGCCGAAATGCGCTGCGACATCCGGCTGATAGACAAACGCCATCACCGGATCGTAAATCATATCGGCATAGCTGATACGGCGCTGCTGGCGGCGCCAGTCTTCGAATTGATCGAACAGTTCAACAAATATGCGGCATTGAGGCGGCAGATCGAGTTCTTCGAACACTTCTGCCGGCGAGGCCAGACCGGATTTCACCAGATCGATAAAACCCAGTGCCGGTTCAACCCATTTCTTACGCTGGGAAAGAATATCCTGACGCGTATCTTCATCGGCCAGCTGCTGCAGCATACGCCACACCACCGGCTCACACTCACCATCTGACAGGGGCTTGCCGTGAAATGGCGGTAATACGCCCTGTTCAATCAGGCGGTGATAAATACGCAGACCGAGCGAGTGAAATGTCCGCACTTCCGGCAGTGCCTGCCCGGGTAACAGCTGCGCCAGCTTGCGCTCAAAATCCACCCGTGCGGCGCGGTTGTACATCAGCACCAGCATACGTCGCGGTGGCACACCGTCACTGAGTCGGGCGCCAATAAAATGCGTCAGCGTGGTCGTCTTGCCCGCACCAGCCACCGCGACAACCCGTGCATGGCCGCGCTGATGCGCAACCACACGGGCCTGCTCTGCCGTCAGGCCCGCAGGCGCGCTGGCAGAGTCAGTGGAATGGGAAGCGGATTGAATGTCAGTCAAAACAGTATCTGGGCTATGGCGTATTTGCCTGGCAGTTTAACAGATCACTGATCGGCAGATAACTGATGCCAGATACCGTCTGAGTTGGCCGCAACCATACTGCTGGCCGTTCAGGACATGCCGTTAGGATAGTCCTGCAGACTGGCGGTCAACTGGCTGCGCACCGGTGTCAGAGCTTCAGTGTAGAGTCTGAGCAGGTTCAGCGCGCAGCCTGTCCTCTTTGCCAGATAATCATCACTTTCGCGATCCTGAATATCGGCCCACAGATGATTAACATCGCGGAAAATCAGCTGCTCTGGAATAAAGTTCAGGCGGCTGTTCTTGTAACTGTTAGCGCGCAGTTCATTCACGACCATAGCACCACCGGTTCCGGCCGATACAGTCACTAACAGCGCGGGTTTATGCGCCAGCTCTCTGGCGCCGACCCAGAGGAAAAAGTTTTTTAATCCGGCCGGTGCCATACCGTGCCACTCTGGCACGACAAAGACAAAAGACGAGGCTTTTTCTGCGGTCTTTTTCACCCGTTCAACCACCTCAGCCGGGCTTTCGCCATTGGCATCCGGCTGTTCAGAAGGGTCTGATCCATCCCACATGGGCAAACGGTCTTCGTTCAGGTCAATCATACTGGCCTGACCTTCGAGAAAGCGGCTTTTTAAATGGTCGCCGATACGGCGGCTTTGCGAGTCTGCACGGTGACTGGCAACCAGAATACAGACGTCTTTGATATTCACGGTTTGATTTGTTGCCGACATACATCCTCCTGTCCGTTGTTGAAGGCAGGCTTACACCTGCCAATATTTACATGATTTACCATTTATATGACTTACCATGTACATGATTTAACAGCGACAGGCACTGTACCTGCCGCATACTTGTGCGACAGGTTTTCAGTGAATATGTTCTGACAATTGCTGACAAAACCGTATCAAAGATACGAACTATTTTTCAGGAACTTTTCATTGCCGGCGATTACCGGCGAAGGATAAATACCGATGGAGCAGATTACATAAAAGCGGCTGACGGGCGCTGCTTAATCTTCTGCTGCCAGCTGACCAGAGCCGGAAATTCCTCTGCATCCGGGCGGATACCAACCACCTTGGCAAACTCCAGAGCACAGAAAGCCGAGATATCCGCCGCGGAAAATTCATCGCCGGCCAGATATGCATGATTACTGAGCTGCGCTTCCAGTACCGGCAGAAACCTGCGTGCCAGCTGGCCACTTTCCTCGCCCCATACAGCAATCGGTGTCATGCGATCTTTAAAAAATCCGGTAGAGTGCTGAAAGCACTGACCAACGGCGGACATAAAACTGATCTCCGCACGGCGCTCCCACATCTCAATAATGGCCTTCTCTTTGATATCCGAGCCAAGTAACGCAGGTTCTGGCTTCAGTTCTTCAAGATAACGGTATATTGCGCCACACTCAGAAATGCAGGTACCATCGTCCAGCTCAAGTACAGGCACTTTGGCCAGTGGGTTTTTGGCGCGGAAATCTTCGTGCAGGTTATCACCGGCAGCCAGATCAAGATTGACGACTTCAACGTCCGTGATGCCTTTTTCGGCAAGGAACATAAGGATACGGCGGGGATTCGGGGCTTTTGCTGCGCTGTAGAGTTTCATAATCTGACCTGTTAACTGTTTTTATTACTGTTATATGAGGCGACCGGTTATTCCGGTAACGCTTCAGCAGTTAAAGAGTATCAGGACAGCAGAAAAACAACAGGGCCGTATCTGCCCGGAAACGCTTTTTTCAGATTTTGCGCACAGTACTTAATTCAGTTTAACGCCAGATAAAAAGCTGAGGCTCACCGCTGCGGCAGCGGTACGGTTTTCCACACCCAGTTTACGGAACACGGGTTCCAGATGTTTATTCACCGTACGCGGACTCATATTCAGAATCTGGCCAATCTCCTGATTACTTTTCCCCCGCGCCAGCCACAGCAGAACTTCCGCTTCGCGTTCTGTCAGAGAAAATTCATTACGTAACTCACGGGTTTTAAATAAATCGTCTTCGCCGACGATACTCAGCAGAAACTCGCCCGGATACGGTTGACCCAGCATACACAGACTCAGCGCATAATCGCTCAGGGTAAGCCGGCATTTACTGTTTTTTTGTGGATTTCTGCTGAGCCATCCCATTACATCGGCATTCTGATGATCGTCGCCATTAATTGCCGCAGACAGGGATGCCATATCACTTTCCATAGCCGCCNGTACTTCTGATGCACGTGGCGTTGCCCACAGAATCTCGCCCTGAAGATTGCAGGAAAACGCTGGCTGGCCTATTTCATTTAACGCTCCCCGTACACTTAAAGCCTTACGGGCATTTTCCAGATGAACATGCACCCGCGCCATCAGTTCATTTATCTGCACTGGCTTGGTCAGGTAATCAACACCACCACTTTTCAGACCCCGGACAATGTCTTCACTATCGGTCAGACCTGTCATAAAAATGACCGGAATATCCTGCAACTCCGCATCTGACTTCAAAGCCTGACAGGCTTCAAAACCATCCATATTCGGCATGATGGCATCCATCAGAACAAGATCGGGCGCCATCCGCCCGGCAATCGTTACCGCCTGCTGCCCATCCATTGCTACCAAAACGGTATAGCCTTCACTGGTAAGCGCCTCATTCAGCATGGTCAGAGATTCTGCTGTGTCATCAGCGATTAAAATAACACCTTTGCTGTCAGCCCCGGTCATGATCAATTACCTTTTGAGTCATCGATATTATGGTAGCGAACTGATAGCTGTGAACCAGCTCCAGCAAATGTTCTGTACAGTCTTCACTACCTGGTCTGACGTCCATGTTCTCAATTAATTTTTCTATTCCTGTGACATAGCCCAGCTCCGCCAGGTTCTGTAATTCCCTGACATCGGCGATGGCCATTCCTTCGCACAGGTTTTTATCCGCAGTATTAACATGCCTTACTGCCACTGGTTTATCTTCGCGGAATTCCCAGTCAAGCTTCAGCACAGCACCCAGTTTATTCAGCAAAACCTGATCACGGATGGGTTTAATGACGTAATCACTGTTGGTGCGCTTACCGATATCTGCCGCTCCCTGGGCCGAAGCCGACACTCTGTCCTCAGCATCAGCTGAAACCATAATGACCGGCGTTTTATATCCGCGCTTTCGTAATGTCCGCAGCAGTTCCCAACCCGTCATACCGGGCATGGATATATCCAGTAAAAACAGATCAACCGGCGTACCACTGACGTTATTCAGACAGTCATAGGCATCCGTCGCTTCGAGAATAATAAAGCCCAGCGGCTGCAGAATTTCACTGATCAGACTGCGGTGAGAGGCATCATCGTCCACCACCATAATGGTTTTGGATGGGCCTTTATAACCACAGATCCGGCGGGAGGGCTTAACAACCTGACGGGGTTTATCAATACTGGACAGCATCAGTGAAAGGCGGAAGCGACTGCCGGCACCAATCTGACTGGCCACGGTAATTTCGCCCCCCATAATGTCTGCCAACAGCTGACTGATGGTAAGCCCAAGCCCGGTACCGGGTTTTTGTGGCATGCCCGGGCGGCGGATACGTTCGAACGGCTGAAAGATACGCTTACGCTCACTTTCATCGATACCCGACCCGGTATCAGTAACGGTAAATTCTGCCACCTGACTACGGTACCGGACCGACAGTGTGACGCTGCCCTGTTCGGTAAATTTCACGGCATTAGAAAGCAGGTTAATCAGAATCTGACGGATATGTTTTTCGTCTGTATTGACGAACTCAGGCAGAAAAGGTGAAGGATCATAAATAAACTCAATGCCTTTGCTTTCGGCCTGCAGCCGGAACATATCCACCATTTCGTTGAGCAGATCACGGATAGCAACTTCATCGCGACGGATTTCCAGCCGCCCGGCTTCAATGCGGGAAATATCCAGCAAACCTTCAATCAGATCGGCCAGGTGGTCACCACTGCGGCGGATCAGCTTTATTTTATTCAGTTGAGCGGGCAGCAGATCTTCATCTTTCTCCAGTAACTGGGCATAGCCCAGTATGGAATTGAGCGGACTGCGCAGCTCGTGGCTGATACCGCCGAGATACCGGCTTTTGGCCAGGTTAGCAGCTTCCGCCATTTCTTTTGACTGCTGCAATTCGCGGTCGGTAGCTTCGTGGGCTGCGATTTCCTGGGTCAGTAATTCGGTCTGACGCACTGCTTCATCCAGTGCAAACTGGCGACTTTCATTGGCCAGCACAAACAGCCAGATTAATACCCCGACAATAATTAATAAGAGGAAATACACCTGAATTAATGTGGTTCCGACCAGCACCTGCCCAGAGGTTCCACCTGGTAACTGAATATAAACCAGCCAGAACAATACGCCGATGGTAAAGGCAATCACACTGAGCAGACCCGCGAACTGCAGCAACCTGGGATCAACCCGCTCCACCACCGAGGCTGGCAGCATCTTTTCCAGCAGGCTCTGCACCTGATCACTCAGTTTTGCTCTGGGCTTACACTGATCATGACAACGCGATTCCAGCGTACAGCACAGCGAGCAGATGTTGCCGTTATACGCCGGGCAAAAAGCGATATCCTCGGCATCGAAATGATTGTCGCAGACACTGCACTGATGTTTAACGGTGGCTGGTACGATAGGAATCACATCCCGCGCCAGATAAAACTTGCCGCGGGTAAGAACAGCAATCATGGGGGAAGCAATAAAGGCCGTGAACAGAGCCAGATAAGAGGACATGGCTTTGGCCATCTCACCAGCCACACCGACATAGCAGACAATTCCGACCAGTGATGCCATCAACATGGAGCCAAAACCCACCGGATTAATATCGTAAAGATAGGCGCGTTTGAATTCGATGTGTTTCGGGCTGAGGCCGAGGGGTTTATTAATGATGAGATCGGCCACCAGAGCGCCAACCCAGGCGACGGCTACGTTGGAGTAAATACCAAGAATATGCTCCAGCGATTCATACACGCCAAGTACCATCACCATTAACGCAATCATTACGTTAAACACCAGCCATACCACGCGCCCGGGGTGACTGTGCGTCAGGCGGGAAAAGAAATTCGACCAGGCAATGGAACCGGCGTAGGCATTGGTAACATTAATTTTTATCTGACAAAGAATGACAAAAATACCGGTCAGCGCCATGATCACCAAAGGCGAATCACTGAGATAACTGAAAGCAATACGGTACATTTGTGTTGGGTCTGACGCTTCGCGCAATGACAGGCCGTGTTGCAGAGCCAGCACGGCAAGAAAGGAACCGGCAAGAAATTTAAATGCCCCGACAACAATCCAGCCTGGTCCACCACCGATCAGGGCCGCCCACCAGCGCAGGCGCTGCCGGCGACTGTCACCGGGCTCCGGCAGAAAGCGCAGAAAATCCACCTGTTCGCCAATCTGGGCAATCAGGGAAAATACCACCGCCGACGCTGCGCCGAAATACAGCAGATTAAATGAGCTGCGATCAGAATGTGGGGACTGCACCGGTTCCATAGCGCCGTGAAAGTTCACCCACTCGATGGCAGCATCCCATTCGTGCCAGAGAATAAATGCAAACGGCAGCAGCTGCAGCACGATCCAAATGGGCTGAGTCCACAGCTGAAAGCGGCTGATCAACGTAATACCATGGGTAACCAAAGGAATGATAATCAGCGAGCTGAGCAGATACCCGCCCATCAGCGGCAGACCAAACAATATCTCCAGTGCCGATGCCAGAATGGCCGATTCAAGGGCGAAAAAGATAAAAGTGAACGAGGCATAAATCAGCGACGTAATGGTTGAGCCAATGTAGCCAAAGCCTGCTCCACGACTCAGCAGATCAATATCGACACCGTAACGCGCGGCGTAATAGCTGATGGGGATTGATGTAAGAAAAATAATGGCAGACACCACCATAATGGCAGCGACAGCACTGTCGAAGCCGTACACCAGGGTAATGGCAGCGCCAATGGCTTCCATGGCCAGAAATGAAATAGCGCCAAGCGCGGTATTAGACACCCTTACCGCCGACCAGCGTCGGGCATCCTTGGCGGTGAAGCGCAAGGCAAAATCTTCAAGTGTCTGGTTTGCTACCCAACGGTTGTAACTGCGCCGTGTCTTAAACACGTACTGATCAGTCATTACCCCGTTCTCCCAACCCTGTCGGTTTAATGCTGCTCCGGCACTTATATGGGTTTGCACCGGTAGTCGTTATTTTACTGTCCAGCTTTATAACACAGCGCAGTACCGGTTGGCCGGTGTTGACTGTCATGTTTATCCGCCCGCTTTGTAACCGTTAACTCCCCCACTTTTGATAAGTATTAAGCAGAAGAGGGCGTACGCGTGAAGGTAAACACTCCTCCGTTTTACCGATATGCGTCAAATGACGTAGTCACCTGCTGCAGTTGCCGGATATTGCGCTTCTGCTGCTTGCTGCATTCTGAGCCTGCTCAATCCGTTACCACGTAAAAACCTCATTAACACGAAGGAAAGGAGAGGCACCTATGCGCTCAAGCAAACGTTCCCTGACCGGCAATGTGCAACGCCGCACACTGCTCAAGAGCCTGCTGGCCATTCCGGCCGCCATCGCTCTCGCCGGTTCGCCAGCTGTTATGGCTGACTCAGTTAACACCACAGGCCTGGCCGTTACCGACGACACGGTAAAAGTCGGTATTCTGCACTCAGTTACCGGCACCATGGCCATCAGTGAAACAGGTTCCGTGCAGGCGGAGAAACTGGCTATCGAACAGATCAACGCCATGGGCGGTGTTCTTGGTCGTAAAATTGAATTTATTCAGGAAGACGGTGCCAGTGACTGGCCAACCTTCGCCGAAAAATCGAAAAAGCTTCTGGTAAACGACAAAGTTGCCGCTGTATTCGGTTGCTGGACTTCCGCTTCACGTAAAGCTGCTCTGCCAGTATTTGAACAGTACAACGGTATGCTTTACTACCCGACCTTCTACGAAGGACTGGAACAGTCTCCAAACGTTATTTACACCGGTCAGGAAGCGACTCAACAGATTCTGGAAGGTCTCGACTGGGCTAACGAAAAAACAGACGCGAAGAAATACTTCCTGCTGGGTTCAGATTACATCTGGCCACGTACCTCAAATAAAATTGCCCGTAAACACATCGAAAACGTGCTGAAAGATAAAGTGGTTGGCGAAGAGTACTACCCACTCGGTCACACCCAGTTCAACTCTGTGATCAACAAGATCAAGCTGAAAAAGCCTGATGTTGTCTTTATCTCCGTGGTAGGTGGTTCAAACGTTGCGTTCTACAAGCAGCTGAAAGCCGCCGGTATCGATATGACCAAAGAAAAGCCTCTGTTCCTGACCATCTCCGTAACTGAAGATGAAATCCTGGGTATCGGTGGTGAAAACATTGAAGGTATGTACGCTTCAATGAAGTACTTCCAGTCTCTGCCTAACGACAACAACAAAGCATTTGTTGAAGCGTTTAAAGCGAAATGGGGTAAAGACATCGTGATCGGTGACGTAACTCAGGCTGCATACCTTGGCCCATGGCTGTGGAAAGCTGCGGTTGAAAAAGCCGGTTCCTTCGATATCGATAAAGTCCGTGAAGCTTCACCAGGCATTGAACTGACCACCGCACCAGAAGGCTACGTGAAAATTCACGAAAACCATCACCTGTGGTCCAAAACACGTATTGGTCACGCTAAGCTGGATGGCCAGTATGAAGTTGTCTACGAAAGTGAAGAGCTGATCGAACCAGACCCATTCCCGGAAGGTTACCAGTAAGGCTCAGCTTCACCCGGGGGCAATCCCCCGACGTGATCCGGACAGTGCGCATAAGCGCACTGCTCCAAACGCCGAACTATACACCGGGAGGATTTACCAATGTTCGCTGACTATTCCATGGCGGAACTGACATCGATTTTTGCGATGCAGGGATTTGCCGGCCTTATTCTGTTTTCTGTATTTGTTCTTATGGCGCTTGGTCTGGCGATTATTTTCGGCCAGATGGGTGTTATTAATATGGCGCACGGTGAATTTATGATTCTCGGTGCTTACGTTACCTACCTGACGTCCAATATTTTCTCTTCATATCTGCCTGAATCTGTTTATGGCAGTTATTTCTTTATTGCCATGATACTGGCCTTTTTTGTTACCGGTGCATTAGGTGCATTTATTGAATGGTCGGTTATCCGCCATCTGTATAAACGCCCACTGGATACTCTGCTGGCAACCTGGGGGCTCAGCCTCATTATGCAGCAGCTTTATCGTTCAATTTTTGGTGCCCGTGAAGTGGGTGTCACCCTGCCCGACTGGTTGATGGGATCTTATGCCATCACCGATATGATCGAGGTACCTATTAACGGTATTTTCGTGATGATTCTGACCATCATTATTACCATCGCGGTTGCGCTGATGATGCAGAAATCCCGCCTGGGTAAACAAACCCGCGCCGTGGTGCAGAATCGTCCGATGGCGGCCGCTGTCGGTATTAACACCGAAAGAGTTGACCGTCTGACCTTTGCCCTTGGCTGCGGGATCGCCGGTATTGCCGGTTCTGCATTTACCATGGTGGGCTCTACCGGTCCGACCGCGGGTCAGTTGTATATCGTTGATACTTTCCTGGTCGTTGTTTTTGGTGGTGCATCCAGCCTCATTGGTACCGTTGCCTCTGCCTTCACCATTTCCCAGGCCCAGTCCACGATGGAATTCTTCCTCAGTGGTTCCATGGCCAAAGTTCTGACCCTGCTGACGGTTGTCATCATTCTGATGCTGCGTCCGGAAGGTCTGTTCTCTCTGAAAATGCGTCGCTAAGGAGCAGAATATGAATAAAGTCGGTTCATTTATCGAACGCTATCAGCTCAGCCATTTTATTATTCTGGCGGTGATCATCTTTGTGGTGATGCCACTGGCTCTGGATTCTTTCCGCCTCAACATGGTCGGCAAATATCTGACCTACGCTTTCGTCGCACTGGGCCTGGTTCTGTGCTGGGGTTATGGTGGTATTCTGAGTCTAGGCCAGGGCGTCTTTTTCGGCCTTGGCGGCTACTGCATGGCGATGTTCCTCAAGCTGGAAGCCTCCAGCCCGGAAAATACCGCCATTCAGTCCACGCCGGGTATTCCGGACTTTATGGACTGGAACCAGCTCACTGAGCTGCCATGGTTCTGGGAACCCTTCCACAGCTTTGCCTTTACCATCGTCGCCATTCTGGTATTACCAGCGATCTTCGCCTTCATTATCGGCGTGGCAATGTTCAAACGTCGTGTAGGTGGTGTTTACTTCGCCATTATCACCCAGGCCGTCGCCGCTATCCTGACCATTCTTATTATTGGTCAGCAGGGCTACACCGGTGGTGTTAACGGCATTACCGACCTGCGTACTCTGCATGGCTGGGACATCCGTACTGACGAAGCGAAAAATATTCTCTACTTCGTTAATGGTGTACTGCTGTTCGTCTGCCTGTTTGCTGCACGTTTTATCATCAAAAGCAAACTCGGCCGTCTGCTGGTCGCCATGCGTGAACGTGAAGACCGCGTACGTTTTTCCGGCTATGACGTATCGTCTTTCAAGATTTTTATCTTCTGCGCAGCCGCTACCATCTCCGCAGTTGGTGGAGCCATGTTCACCCTGCAGGTGGGCTTTATGTCACCGACCTTCGTTGGCACCGGGCCATCTATTGAAATGGTGATCTTCTGTGCCCTTGGTGGCCGTCTGGCAATCCTTGGTGCGGTTTACGGTGCCCTGGTCGTTAACTGGGCGAAAACCAGCTTCTCGGAATCGTTCCCTGAACTCTGGCTGTTCGCCATGGGTGCACTCTTTATTGGTGTGGTAATGGCCTTCCCTAACGGTCTTGCCGGTCTGTACCAAACCTACATCGCCCCTTGGTTGCAGAAATACGTTCCTGAGAAATTCCACTGGATCGTTACCAATAAATACGCCGAAGAAAAGCCGGTCTCTGCAACCACATCTGCAACAACAGAAGGTAGCGAAACAGAAGATTCATCTGCTGACACTAAAAAATCTGAAAAGGGAGACCTGAGCCATGCTGGAAACTAATAAGCATATCGGACCGAAAGACTTCGTTCTCAGTGTCGAAGGATTAACAGTGTCATTCGATGGATTCAAAGCAGTAAACGATTTATCTCTGTATGTAGAGGAACAGGAAATCCGCGTCATTATCGGCCCTAACGGCGCCGGTAAGACCACGGTACTGGATCTGATCTGTGGCCGTACGAAAGCCACTGAAGGTTCCATTAAATTCAAAGGCAAAGAACTCACCAAAATGAACGAGCACCAGATTGTTCATGCCGGTGTTGGCCGTAAATTCCAGAACCCTTCGATTTATGAAGATCTGACAGTGTTTGAAAACCTGGAACTGTCCTTCCCCCGTGGCCGTAATGTCTGGGGGGCACTGACCTTCCGTCGCGATAAGGAAGTGATCGATAAAGTGCAGGAAGTTGCCGACATGATTTTCCTCGGCGACAAACTGGATATGCAGGCTGATCTGCTCAGTCACGGTCAGAAGCAATGGCTGGAAATCGGCATGCTGCTGATTCAGGACCCGGAACTGCTGATGTTGGATGAACCGGTTGCAGGTATGTCGGTCGCCGAACGTAAACAGACCGCTGAATTACTCAACCGTATTACCAAAGACCGTTCAGTACTGGTGATTGAACACGACATGCAGTTCGTAGCGGATATTGCCCACCGTGTGACGGTATTGCACCAGGGCAAAGTGCTTTCTGAAGGTTCCATGGAACGCGTTCAGAACGATCCGAAAGTTGTTGAAGTGTATCTGGGACACTGAGGAGGCATTTATGTTCGAGTTATCCGATTACGGCGTTGCCTACGGTCAGAGTGATGTCATCAGTGGCATGGACCTGACCGTAAATAAAAATGAAATCGTCGCGATCCTGGGACGCAATGGCATGGGTAAAACCACGTTAATGAAATCCCTGATCGGCATGATCCCCAGTAAAAGCGGCAGCATAAAACTGGACGGAAAAGAAATATCCGGCCTGAAAAGTCACGAACGTGTCGGCGCCGGCGTGGGTTTTGTACCTCAGGGACGGATGATTTTCTCCACTATGACAGTGTCAGAAAACATCGAAACTGGTTTAACCAGCACAGGTGAGAAGAAAATCCCGACCGATCTCTACAGCCTGTTCCCGGTACTGGATGAAATGAAAAGCCGTCGTGGCGGTAACCTCTCCGGTGGTCAGCAGCAACAGCTGGCGATAGCCCGCGCTCTGGCCAGCAATCCCAGCGTTCTTCTTCTGGACGAACCGACCGAAGGTATTCAGCCATCCATTATTAAAGAAATGGCACGCACACTGAAACAGATCCGCACCCAGCGTAACGTCACCATCATCGTATCAGAGCAGGTATTAAGTTTTGCTCTGGATATGGCTGACCGCATTCTGGTGATTGAAAAAGGAAAAATCGTACTGGACGTACCGGTGGAGGAAGCTGACCAGCAGACCATCACCAAGTACCTGTCTGTTTAATTTGCAGCAGAGATTAACAGGCAGAGCTTTCTGCTGTTTGTGCATGACTGCATAAGCAGCGGAAGGCGGCTTCAACAAAAGACAACCTATAGACGACCACAGACGACCATTTTCAGGAGCAGTTTATGAGACACGGTGATATTTCCAGCAGCGGCGATACGGTAGGCGTAGCAGTCGTAAACTACAAAATGCCACGCCTGCACAGCAAAGCAGAAGTCCTCGATAACGCCCGCAACATTGCCGACATGATCGTTGGTATTAAGCAGGGTCTGCCTGGGATGGATCTGATTGTGTTTCCGGAATACAGCACCATGGGCATCATGTATGACCATGATGAGATGATGGCGACGGCCGCCACCATTCCGGGGGATGAAACCGCTATCTTTTCTGAAGCCTGCAAAATGGCCGATACCTGGGGCGTCTTTTCACTGACCGGTGAACAGCACGAAGAACACCCGAACAAAGCGCCATACAACACTCTGGTATTAATTAATAACAAAGGCGAAATCGTTCAGAAATACCGCAAATGTATTCCATGGTGTCCGATTGAAGGCTGGTATCCCGGTGACCGTACCTATGTGACCGAAGGTCCTAAGGGTATGAAAATCAGCCTCATCATCTGCGACGACGGCAACTATCCGGAAATCTGGCGTGACTGCGCCATGCGTGGTGCTGAACTGATTGTCCGTTGTCAGGGCTATATGTATCCGGCCAAAGAACAGCAGGTGATGATGGCCAAAACCATGGCATGGGCTAATAACTGTTACGTAGCCGTAGCCAACGCCAGTGGCTTTGACGGTGTTTACTCCTACTTTGGCCACTCAGCCATCGTGGGTTTCGATGGCCGCACTCTGGGTGAATGCGGTGAGGAAGACATGGGCATTCAGTATGCTCAATTGTCCGTCTCACAAATCCGTGATGCCCGTAAAAACGACCAGTCGCAAAACCACTTATTTAAATTACTGCACCGTGGCTACACCGGCATGTACAACTCAGGTGATGGCGATAAAGGCGTGGCTGACTGTCCATTTGAATTCTACCGCACCTGGGTTATGGATGCCGAAAAGGCACGGGAAGACGTTGAAGCTCTGACACGCGAAACCATCGGCAGCGAAGAGTGTCCGGTGGGCAACCTGCCGGGTTCAGAAAAATCGCTGGAAGCGGGTTCCTGAGGAGTTTCCGGCAATGGTATTCGTAACCGACATGATGGCAGAAAATAATCGTAAAAAAGCAGCTGAAAGCACATCAGCCGCTGCGGTTATGTCACGCTTCCTGTTTGATCCACAACAGGTGGAACAGCAGCTGCGTGAGCATATTGTCGGCCAGGATCATGCCATTGCCAGTCTGCGCCGGCAGTTCAACATTATCAAAGCCGGTCTTACCGATGAACGACGTCCATTGATGACGGCTCTGTTTATCGGTGACACCGGCGTCGGAAAAACGGAAATGGTGCGCTGTATCGCCCGGGCAATTCACGGCCGTGCCGATGCTTTTTGCCGGGTCGATATGAACACCCTGTCACAGAGTCATTACAGTGCCGCAATTACCGGTGCCCCCCCGGGCTATGTCGGCAGCAAAGACAATCTTACCGTCATCGATCAGGAATTAATTGAAGGCAGCAACAGCCGCCCAGGCATAGTGCTGTTCGATGAAATTGAAAAAGCCAGTGTCGAAGTTGTACGCAGTCTGATGAATGTTCTGGATAACGGCATGCTGACACTGGCCTCCGGACAAAAAGCGCTGAATTTCCGCAACACCCTGGTGTTTATGACCAGCAACGTAGGTTCTGCACAATGGCAGCAGGCCAGACGTTATCACTGGTTGCCAAAAACTCTCCGGGAAAAGCAAAGAGAACGCATGCGCCAGCAGGCACTGCGCCGCCATTTTGATGCTGAATTTTTAAACCGCATTCATTGCATTGAAACCTTTGCTGGTCTGACAGATGACAGTCTGCCGACCATTCTGAAACTACAGATTGATGCGCTCAACCAGCGTCTTAAAAAGCGCAGGGTAACGGTTCTGTTCAGCGAGCAAAGTATTCACTGGCTGTGCTCCGCTGGTTATGAGCAACACTACGGCGCCCGCGCCATTCAGCGCATGTTTCAGCAGCAGGTTATGGCTCCGTTAGCCACAACCCTGCTCACCACAGATTGCAGCAGTGCGGTTGAGATCCGCGCTGATGTAAAGAACCACCAACTGATTTTTACCCCAGGGCCTTCGCCCGAAACTGGCAGCACGCCTCACACAACGGCCACAAAGGCCGAAAAAGGAGAAAGAAATGGCTGATACCATCATCAAGATCGATCTCAGTAAATCCGCCTATGAGAATGACAGCGTTCACAACCGCTGGCATCCGGATATTCCTATGGTTGCGACCGTTAAGCCTGGCGATGATTTTATCGTTGAGTGTTACGACTGGACCGGCGGGCAGATCAAAAATGATGACAGTGCAGAGGATATCCGCGATGTCGACCTGACTCAGGTTCACTTTCTGTCGGGTCCGATTGCTGTAGAAGGTGCCGAACCCGGTGATCTGCTGGAAGTTGATATTCTCGACATCGGTGCTTTCGATGAACAGCAATGGGGTTTTAATGGCTTCTTTGCCAAGAAAAACGGCGGTGGCTTCCTCA
>PAJK01000005.1 GCA_002706025.1 Oceanospirillaceae bacterium | reverse complement strand
GGATGTGCCTGAGCCAACGCTGATGCGCTATGCCGGCAATACCATTTCAATGGGCTACACCCTCAGATACGGTGAGCCGGGGGATACCATTGATCTGTCCATGGATGACCGTATGTATATGGTGGCGGAAGATCTGGTGGTCAACGAAACCACAATGACCAAATTCGGTATAGAAGTGGGGCAGGTGCTGCTGGTCATGCGCAAAGTGCCGGATGCATCTTATTGTCAGCTGCCGGCGGAAGAATAAATGTGAACCGCGGGTTTCGTTTACTTTTTGACCTCAGTCCGGCACTTGAGCTTTATTAATGAAAGCGAGGTAGATTACCTTTAAAAACAGGATTATGTGTTAGGTTTGAGAATCTGATCCCTTATAGTACGCCGGTACTTCACAAAACCTGCTGCCGGCGTTATTCCGTTTAAATTCTGCAGAATAACTTCACAGTTTTTGCGCATCATTAGTGCCAGATTAGCGGCGTCTGCAGTAAACAGATAACTTTCAGGAGAACGGATATGGTTAAAGCGTTAGTAGGGATTGCCGACGGCAGCGAAGATATTGAAGCAGTAAGCATTATTGATACTTTGCGTCGTGGTGGTGTTGACGTCACGGTGGCGTCGGTTATGGATAATCTGACCATTACCTTTGCCAACGGCACAAAAATTACCGCCGATGCGATGATCGCAGATTGCACAGATACTGAGTGGGATGCGGTGATTGCGCCGGGCGGTATGCCGGGTGCTGAACATCTGTCAGCGGATGAAACCTTTATTGCGCTGATGAATAAGCAGCTGGCTGCAGGCAAAGTGGCAGCGGCTATCTGTGCCTCACCGGCGGTTGTCATGGCAAAACACGGTATGCTGAATGGCAAGAAAGCCACCTGTTATCCGGGCTTTGAAGAGCTGCTGCTGGAGTCTGCCACCATGGCATTAACGGAAGGCGTTGTTGTTGATGAAAACATCGTCACCAGTCGTGGCCCGGCAACAGCGGTTATGTTTGCTTTAGTATTGGTCGGTAAGCTTTGCGGTCCGGAAAAATCCCGCGAAGTGGGTCAGGGGATGCTGGCTTACGCCTGATCATTGGCAGCATTAGCAAGCACAGGAAAGACGAGACACAGGAAAGCCGGAGATTGCTCCGGCTTTTTTGTTGGTGTCTTTTAATCTTCGTTTTTTAATCTTCGCCTTTTCATCTTAGTGTGATGAACTGTTACCGGATTTCTCCCTGTCGCCGTATACCTCAGTGACCCAGTCCGGGTGTTTATACAGAATACGCAGATCGCGGTAGCGCCTGACATCGCGGAACATGGCAACCCAGTCGTGAATCTGCAGATGCCAGGNATTGTAGGGCTGAGCCGGCATGCGCGTAACACCGTATTTTATTTCACCGGCGTCGCGTTCATCGCGGAAAGTGCCGAACAGGTGATCCCAGATAATAAAAATGCCACCGAAATTACGGTCGATCTGTTCAGGGTTGCTGCCGTGATGCACGCGGTGGTGCNACGGTGTATTCAATATTTTTTCCAGCCAGCCCAGACGACCAACCTGTTCGGTATGCAGGAAGAACTGATACACCAGATTGGCTTCGATCGCGATCAGTACCCAGTCTTTATCGAAACCGACCAGTGCCGCCGGAATCCACCAGAAAAACCAGGCGCCGGATAAAGCGAAAGTAAAATTCTGGCGCAATGCCGTGGAGAAATTCATGTGCTCAGAAGAGTGATGGGTGACGTGTACGTTCCAGAACCAGCGCACTTTGTGCATCAACACATGGTTGATGTAAAAACACAGATCGATAAAAACCACNAGTGCCAGAACACTCCACACCGAGAGCTCNGGGTTCCACTGCAGGCCGAAGTCATACACCCAAAGATAAAACGCCTGAATAAAAAGGGCGATGGCAATACCGTCCACGACTTTATAGGACGCGCCGANNANCAGATTGGCGGCNGTTTCTTTGAAGTAATAAATCTGNCCGCGCTGTTTGTACTGAGCGTACAGGTGCTCAGCNACCATAACGCTGCTGAAAATGATGCCGAATGCTGCAATAAACAGCAGGGCGTGCCAGATATCCTGCATGCTGACCTCGTCAGATAGTTGTTATTTTTGTGGTGTTTCGGTTGTGCTTCTGTTGTTTTTNGGGCNTNGTTTTAAAGGTTGCTGGTTGAGCTCNTGTTATCTGCAANCAGCTTAGCCTGCCTGTATTAACTTCGATTGACATTTCATGCCATCATTTTGACAATCTCTGCCAGAAGCGACGCAGGNTGNNTCTGGCTGCCGGANAGTCAGAGGGNGGTCAGAGGGCCGAGTCCAGAGGNCTGAGTCAGTTGAGATTAAATGGGAGCGATCATGGGGTTGTTGGCAAATCTGCAGGTCAGCGGGGATCTGGCCGGGCTGGTTAAGGAATATATGCTTGGCCGACAGCTGACTGATTCTGATTTATACCGTTATCTTTCCGGGCTTTCGGCCAATGATCGTATGGCGTTCAGGCAGTGGTGGCGGGTGCTGGATGAGTTGCAGGCGTTGTGTACGGATGAGCCGGTTGGTATTGCATTGGGCAAGCGGATTCGTGCCGACTATGTCGGCGTGCTCGGCCATCTGTTGCTGTCCAGTGAGCATCTGAACGACGCATTGCAGGGCTTTCAGCGTTACCAGCGCCTGTTACACGATGGTGATCGGGCACAGATAAGCGCGAAAGATGGATGGATCTGTATGAGCTGGACGACAGATTATGGCGCATCATCACGCTTATCAGATGAAGTGCTGGTGGTGGGCGTGATTCATTTTATCCGTACCCTGACGGCCGATGATGCTCTGGCGCCGGCCATGGTGGATTTCACCTTTGCAGAGCCTGCGGAATCAGCAGAGCTTGCGGATGCCTGTGGCTGCAACGTGCGCTTCAGTCAGAAAACCACAGCACTGTACTTTAAACCGGCGGATATGCTGTTGCCGGTTCAGCAGAGTAATCCGGGCACGCACGCTTTGCTCGATCAGCAGGCACAGGCGCTGATGGGCATTCTGCCGGCGGAAGATCCGTTTACGCTGAATCTTAAGCATGCACTACTGATCGCTATCCGTCAGGGGCAGCCGGATNTCGGGTGTGTAGCCCGTACGCTGCATCTTTCTGAGCGCACGCTGTTCCGGCGGCTGAAAGCGGCGGGGCTGGTATTCAGCGATATTATGACCCAGGCACGCATGCAACTGGCGAAGGAATATCTGCTGGAAGGGCGGCTGACGCAAAGCGAAATTGCACTGCTCTTAGGGTACTCCGAACAAAGCGCTTTTAACCGTGCCTTTAAACAGAACACAGAATTACCACCTGGTGTCTGGGTNAAAGGTCAGCGCGGCTGATATCCTTTATCTTTCCTTTGGTTACGGCGGTTTACACGGGCCATTTCGCTCTGTACAGTACGTGCCTCTTTTCATTCATGTGGCCTGTCGTGGGGGCCACCACTGACAAGGATATGATATGCCTGTTATTACCCTTCCTGATGGTTCCAAACGCGAATTTGCTCAACCCGTAACCCTGATGCAGGTTGCCGAAGACATCGGCCCTGGTCTGGCGAAAGCGACGGTATGTGGCCGTATCAACGGCAAGCTGGTTGATGCCTGTGAACTGATCACGGAAGACTCCGAAATTACCCTGATCACCGGTCGTGATCAGGAAGGTCTGGAAGTTATCCGTCACTCTTTCGCTCACCTGGTTGGTCATGCTGTTAAGCAGCTGTACCCAACCGCTAAGATGGCTATTGGCCCGGTGATCGACGACGGCTTTTATTACGACATCGATTTTGAACGTCCATTTACACCGGAAGATGTCGCCGCGATTGAAAAACGCGTAAAAGAGCTGATCAAGAAAGACTACGACGTTGTAAAAGAAATGACGCCGATTAAAGACGCGCGTCGTGTCTTCGTAGACCGTGGTGAAGATTACAAAGTCGAACTGATCGATGATCTGATCGAGAAGGGCGAAGAGGCGGTGGGCCTGTACCACCACGAAGAATACATCGACATGTGTCGTGGTCCTCACGTTCCGAATACCCGTGTTATGCGCATATTCAAACTGCAGCGTGTATCCGGTGCCTACTGGCGCGGTGATTCGCAGAACAAACAGTTGCAGCGTATTTACGGTACTGCATGGAACGATAAGAAGGATCTGAAGGACTATATTACCCGCATCGAAGAAGCGGAAAAACGCGATCACCGTAAGCTGGCAAAGCAGNTGGACCTGTTCCACCTGCAGGAAGAAGCGCCAGGTATGGTGTTCTGGCACCCGAATGGCTGGACCATGTATCAGGTGCTTGAGCAGTACATGCGTAAAGTACAGCGTGATGCCGGTTACCTTGAGATCAAAACGCCTCAGGTTGTTGACCGTACACTGTGGGAGAAATCCGGCCACTGGGAACATTACCAGGACGCCATGTTCACCACCGAATCGGAAAAACGCCACTACGCCGTGAAGCCGATGAACTGCCCATGTCATATCCAGGTGTTTAACCAGGGGCTGAAGAGCTACCGTGAACTGCCAATGCGTCTGGCGGAGTTTGGCTCCTGTCACCGTAACGAGCCATCNGGTGCGCTGCACGGCATTATGCGTGTGCGTGGCTTCACCCAGGATGACGCGCACATCTTCGCTACTGAGAAGCAGATCCGTCAGGAANCCTCTGATTTCATCAAGCTGACGCTGGATGTGTACAAAGACTTCGGTTTNGACGCGGTGGAAATGAAGCTGTCTACCCGTCCGGAAGGCCGTATCGGTGATGATGCCCAATGGGATCTGGCCGAAGCGGCACTGGAAGATGCGCTGAATGAAGCGGGTCTGGAGTGGGANCTGCAGCCAGGCGAAGGTGCCTTCTACGGTCCTAAGATCGAATTCTCCCTGCGCGACTGTATCGGCCGTGTATGGCAGTGCGGTACCCTGCAGCTCGACTTTATGCTGCCAGGACGTCTTGGTGCACAGTTCGTCGATGAAGATGGCGAACGTAAAACACCAGTGATGCTGCACCGTGCTATTCTGGGNTCGTTTGANCGTTTTGTTGGTATTCTGATCGAGCACTACGCTGGTGCAATGCCNCCATGGCTGGCGCCAAANCAGGCTTCNATCCTGAATATTACTGACAATCAGGCAGAATATTGCGAAAAATTGGCCAAAACCCTGAATTCAAAAGGGTTTAGAGCACAAGCGGACTTGAGAAACGAGAAGATCGGCTTTAAAATCCGCGAGCACACATTACACAAGGTCCCTTACCTGCTCGTGGTAGGGGATAAAGAAGTTGAAACAAACACCGTCGCTGTGCGTACCCGTACCGGTGAAGACCTGGGTACTATGAGCATTGAAGCCTTTACAGAACTGCTGGAAGGCGGCATNGCACAGCTCGGTCGGTTTGGAATGGAGAACTGAATATCAGACGCGATAACAGAAGAGGCGGCCGCCAAGACAACCGTGCCGCCATCAACGATCAGATCCGTGCAACCGAAGTACGCCTGATCGGAGCAGATGGGGGCCAGGTTGGCATTGTTGGTATAGACGAGGCGCTGCGCATCGCAGAGGAAGCCGAACTGGATCTGGTTCAGATCTCAGACGGCGACCCGATTGTCTGTAAGGTAATGGACTTCGGCAAGAAGCTTTACGAAGAGAAAAAGCAGAAAGCTGAGGCCAAAAAACGACAGCATCAGGTCCAGATTAAGGAAATTAAATTCCGTCCGGGCACTGAAGAGGGCGACTACCAGATCAAACTGCGTAATCTGCGTCGTTTCCTCGAAGGTGGTGATAAAGCCAAAATCTCCATCCGCTTCCGTGGCCGTGAAATGGCCCACCAGAATCTGGGTATGGAAGTGATGAACCGTGTTGAGAAAGATCTTGAGGATCTGGGCTCGGTTGAACAGCGTCCNAAGCTTGAAGGACGCCAGATGATTATGGTTATTGCCCCGAGCAAAAAGAAGTAGTCTGGTTTTCAAACGGACATTGAACCCTGGCCGGTCCTGAAAAGTATCAGCCGGGGTTTCTACGTTCTGCCAGACGCTGCAGAAGCATTNGCTTCTGTTACTACGGCAGGTGTTGTACAGGGTCTTAGTTTCTGTACGCGCCAATCACTTTTGGAGTACTAAAATGCCTAAAATCAAAACTAAGAGCGGCGCTGCGAAGCGCTTCAAAAAGACTGCGAACGGTTTCAAATTCCGTAACGCNTACCGTAGTCACATCCTGACTAAGAAGAGCACCAAACGTAAACGCCACCTGCGTGGTATGTCCCAGCTGTCTGCTTCAGACAAAAAGCTGGTTATTCGTATGTTGCCTAACCTTTAATCGCTCAGGAGATAAACTATGGCTCGTGTAAAACGTGGTGTGATCGCTCGTCGTCGTCACAAAAAAATTCTGAAGCAGGCTAAAGGTTACTATGGCGCACGTAGTCGTGTGTTCCGTGTAGCTAAGCAGGCTGTGATCAAAGCTGGTCAGTATGCTTACCGCGACCGTCGTCAGCGTAAGCGTCAGTTCCGTCAGCTGTGGATNGCACGTATTAATGCTGGTGCGCGTCAGAATGGTCTGTCTTACAGCAAATTCATCAATGGCCTGAAAAAAGCCATGGTTGAAATCGACCGTAAGGTACTGGCTGACCTGGCCGTGAATGAAAAAGCAGCGTTTGCGGCTCTGGTTGAAAAAGCCAAGTCCAGCCTGTAATTTCACCGCATTGCCGGAAATGGATCTGACACTCCGGTGACAGATCCGCGAAATAGGGGATGAGCTTAGGTAATGCTGGGCGATTCCCCTATTTTTTTGACCAAATTTCAGAGGGCTGCAACGGGCGGCTCTCAGCAGTTAACGATGGATACCAACGATGGAAAACCTTGAGGCCCTGACTCAGCAAGCCCTGGCCGCAGTTAATGAAGCGCAGGATGTTGCGGCGCTGGATCAGGTACGGGTTCAGTTTCTGGGTAAAAAAGGGGAAATCACTTCCCTGATGAAAAACCTCGGCTCTGTGGCGCCGGAAGATCGTCCGAAAATCGGCGCGGTAATCAACGAAGCCAAAGACCAGGTACAGAATGCAATCAATGACCGTAAGCTGGCGCTGGAAAGTGCTGCGCTGAATGCCAAACTGGCGGCGGAAACNATTGATGTGACCCTGCCCGGGCGNGGCGTACAGGAAGGCAGTCTGCACCCTGTAACACGCACCATTGAGCGTATCGAATCCTTTTTTGCCGGTGCTGGCTTCCAGTTGATGGAAGGCCCGGAAATCGAAGACGAATTCCACAANTTCGAAGCGCTGAANATTCCATCGCACCATCCGGCCCGTGCTATGCACGATACTTTCTATTTTGATGCCGGACGTCTGCTGCGTACTCACACCTCACCGGTGCAGGTGCGTACCATGGAAAACCAACAGCCACCGCTGCGCATTATCTGCCCGGGGCGTGTTTACCGCTGCGATTACGATCAGACGCATTCGCCGATGTTCCATCAGATGGAAGGNCTGCTGGTCGATAAAGGCGTCAGCTTCGCTGACCTGAAAGGTATTCTGAAAGAATTTATGTCAGCCTTCTTCGAGAAAGATATCGAAGTCCGTCTGCGTCCGTCTTACTTCCCGTTCACTGANCCATCCGCTGAGATCGACATTGAATGGGTTATCGAAACACCGGANGGTACCAAAACGCGCTGGCTGGAAATCGGCGGCTGCGGCATGGTNCATCCGGAAGTATTCCGCCATGTGGGCATTGATCCGGAAGAATACACAGGCTTCGCTTTTGGTATGGGTATGGAGCGTATGGCCATGCTGCGNTANGGCGTTAACGACCTGCGTTTATTCTTCGAAAATGATCTGCGCTTCCTGCAGCAGTTCCGTTAATTGTTCACAACAGGATTAAGCAAAACATGAAATTCAGCGAACAGTGGTTACGCGAATGGGTGCAACCCAAGACTAAATCCGGTGAACAGGTGAGCACCGAACAACTGGCCCATCAGGTAACCATGGCCGGTTTAGAAGTTGATGGTATTGAAGCCGTTGCTGGTGAATTCAGCGGCGTGGTTGTTGGTGAAGTGGTGAAGCGCGAGCAGCACCCGGATGCCGATAAACTCAGCCTGTGTCAGGTATCGGATGGTACTGAGACCTTCCAGATCGTCTGTGGCGCACCCAACGTGCGTGAAGGTCTGAANATTCCGTTNGCCAAAATTGGCGCCGTTCTGCCAGGCGATTTTAAAATCAAGAAAGCCAAACTGCGTGGCGTCGAATCCTTCGGCATGCTGTGTGCNGAGAAAGAACTCGGTATTTCTGANGCCAACGATGGTCTGATGGAATTGCCTGCNGACGCNCCAGTNGGNGAAGACTTCCGCAAATACATGAACCTCGATGATGCCATNATCGAAGTGGATCTGACGCCAAACCGTGCAGACTGCCTGAGCATGGCGGGTCTGGCGCGNGAAGTGGGCGTACTGAANAAAGCCGATCTGACCGAACTGAAGATCGACGCCGTAGCACCGGCCATCGANGATAAAGCCAGCATTGAAGTGCTGGCTNCTGAACAGTGCCCGCGCTACATGGGNCGTATCGTTAAAGGCGTAAACGTAACAGCGGCGACNCCGCTGTGGATNGTGGAAAAACTGCGTCGTGGNGGTATCCGCTCAATCGACCCGGTGGTCGACATNACNAACTTCGTGCTGCTCGAACTGGGTCAGCCGATGCACGCATTTGACCTGGCACAGATCGAAGGTGGCATCCGCGTACGCATGGCAGAAGAGGGCGAGAAGCTCACTCTGCTGGATGGTCAGGAAGTTGCTCTGAACAGCGATACCGTTGTGATCGCCGACCACGCCAAGCCGCTGGCCATGGGTGGCATAATGGGTGGTGAACACTCAGGTGTGTCTGAAAATACTCAGGATCTGCTGNTGGAAGCGGCTTTCTTCAGCCCNCTGGCGATTGCCGGTCGTGCCCGTAACTANGGNCTGCACACNGATTCTTCCCANCGTTTTGAGCGTGGNGTGGACTACAACCTGGCAGCCAAAGCCATGGAACGTGCCACCGCGCTGATTCTGGANATCTGCGGCGGNCAGCCTGGCCCTGTGGTGGAAGTATCTNCANAAGAAAACCTGCCAAAGCAGGCTCAGATTCATCTGCGTCGTGCCCGTGCAGAGCTGATTCTTGGCATTAAGCTGGAAGACAGCGAAATTGAAGACATTCTGACCCGTCTGGGTATGCAGGTNACTGCGACCGAAGACGGCTGGGATGTGATTGCGCCAAGCTACCGTTTTGATATGGCCATTGAGCCGGATCTGATNGAAGAGCTGGCCCGTATTCANGGCTATGAAAACCTGCCGGTACGCATTCCNACNGCCGCATCGCCGCTGGCGCGTCTGCCGGAAAANCGTCTGCCAATGGGCGATCTGCGTCGNCAGATGGTGGCNCGTGGTTATCAGGAAGCCATNACNTACAGCTTTGTTGATCCACAGATTCAGAAAGCNATGGATCCGGCCAATGCACCGATTGCACTGCTGAACCCGATCTCCACTGAGATGTCCGTGATGCGTACNGATCTGCTGGCTGGTCTGGTGCAGGCGGTGAGNTACAACCTCAAGCGTCAGCAGCCGCGTGTGCGTCTGTTTGAAACCGGTCTGCGCTTTATTCCGGACGGCGACAAACTGGCTCAGATTCCGACGCTGGCCTTTGCNGCGACCGGCAGCCGTCAGGCTCAGGGTTGGGCAGAACCTGCTGCTGATGTCGACTTCTTCGANGTGAAAGGTGATGTGGAAGCGCTGCTGGCGCGTACCGGCACCCTGAAGCAGTATCGCTTCGTTGCTGGTCAGCATCCGGCACTGCACCCTGGACAGACTGCGATCATCGAGAAAGCTGACGAAAACGGTCAATGGGCAACGGTTGGTGTGATTGGTGCGCTGCACCCAAGTCTGTACAAGACCGTGGGTACCAAGCANAGCATCATTCTGGTTCAGCTGGATCTGGAAGCCGTNCGTGAAACCGCGATTCCTGATTTCAGTGAGCTGTCAAAATACCCTGAAATGCGCCGCGATCTGGCGCTGGTTGTTGCCAGTGAANCACCGGTTGATCAGGTGCTNGAAGCAATCCGTGCAAAAGCAGGGGATTACCTCACAAAGCTCAACCTGTTTGATGTGTATGTCGGCAAAGGTATTGATCCAGATAGAAAAAGTCTGGCTTTGGGCTTGACCTGGCAGCATCCTTCCCGCACATTAACTGATGAAGAAGTAAACGATTCGGTTTCGAATGTGCTGGCTCATCTTGAAGAGAGCCTGGGAGCAACGCTGAGAGGTTAAGCATGACCGCTTTGACCAAAGCTGAACTGGCTGAAAAACTGTTTGAAGACCTCGGTCTTAACAAACGCGAGGCAAAAGACATGGTGGATCTCTTCTTTGATGAGATCCGCGAAAGTCTGAGCCGNAATGAGCAGGTGAAGTTGTCGGGATTCGGCAACTTCGATCTGCGTGACAAACGTCAACGTCCGGGACGGAACCCGAAAACCGGGGAAGAAATCCCGATTTCGGCGCGTCGTGTTGTTACGTTCAAACCAGGGCAGAAACTCAAAGTGCGCGTAGAAGCTTATGCTGGAACCCAGCCACAATAACGAACTCCCTCCGATTCCCGCAAAGCGCTACTTCACCATTGGTGAAGTCAGNGAGCTTTGCGACGTCAAACCNCANGTCCTGCGTTACTGGGAACAGGAATTCCCGCANCTCAGCCCGGTAAANCGCCGTGGNAACCGCCGTTATTATCAACGTCAGGANGTGATTCTGGTGCGCGAAATCCGCGCCTTGCTGTATCACGAAGGCTACACCATTGGCGGTGCCCGTCAGCGCCTCTCGGAAGAAGGTGATTCCAACGCGGTCGCGATGGATAAAGCCCTGATCAAAAGCATGATCAATGAGCTGAAAGAGCTTGAGGAAATGCTGAAGCCGGGCGCTCCGCTGTAAGTTTAAAAAACTTTAACTTTTCAGTAGCTTAGGTATACTTTGTGGCTCTCAGATGTACGTCTGAACCTTGAGTCGGGATGTAGCGCAGCCTGGTAGCGCACCTGTATGGGGTGCAGGTGGTCGGAGGTTCAAATCCTCTCATCCCGACCAATTCCTTTTTTATTATCGCCTGTCTTTGCAAGTGGCGGAGAACTGGCCGTCCGCGATCCAATCCTCTCATCCCGACCAACTTAATTTCCCTATTTGGCCTGTATTGTTTGGTGTCGAAGACCAACCGGCCGTGATCAAACCCTTCCCGACCAACTTATTTCTCCTGATCTTTCCTTTCTGTTCTGACCTGTGTTGTCTGGTGTTGAAGGCCAGCAGGACACAGCTCATTGACTCATTAGTCAATGTCATACAGTATATTTCCCATGTGCAGGAAAACCGTGCACGCTTTGCTTTTTGTATCGCACGCTTTGTTATTGCTGCTCCATGTAATCCCATGATTTTGAAAAGATTATTTTTTGTACGCCGGAGTTAGTGTGCCGGTGATCGGTGTGTTTATGTGCATGCGCGTTTTTGCCGACAAGGTTTGTATAAGAAGTATGGATTTTCTTACTGGAATCAATGGGTTGTTGGTGAGGATGAGAGGAGTGGGGCGGTGGCAAAGTGAGCGTGCGTATGAATAAAACTGTTAGTGAGATATTGGAGTTTGATATGCAATGGGATTTGCTCGTGATTTATACAATTGTTTCAGTAGCAGTATCATTAATAACATCGTTTATAGTTCAATATGTCTCATGGAAGGGAAGGAATTTAGCTACAAAAGAAGATATTTCTGGGATCACCGAAAGGATTGAGGACGTAAAACTAAATTATTCCGAAAAATTAGAAGACTACAAGAATAGATTGTGGGAATTACAATACGAAAAGGGTCGCTTATATGAAGAGTTTAAAATTAAGCATGAGATTCTTGAAAAGGTAATTGTAAAGCTAAATAAATTTGGTAGTGATGCTATTCACCATAGAATATACGCGCACCATAGAAATATTTACTTAGCACTATATAAACTTAATAACTCGGAATCTAATAGTAAGCAATATAGAGAGTTTCAAATTAAAGCGGAGAAGTCATACCTTGATTTTGGAGTTCAAAGTTACGAATTGACAGCGTTGGCTAGCACTATAAAGGTTTATATAGATGATACGCTTGGTGGAAACTTACTCATCCTCCAGGGAAAGATCAAAGACTCCATTACTCCAAGGAAGAGTGAGGATGATTATATCCAGTTTGTTCGTTCTGAATTAGAGACTAAATCGAGAGACTCGGTACTATCTACGACTGAAGATGCATTTTTTCAAGATAGTATAGATCCGGATGAGATTGCACATTACCTTTATCAACTTCAAGAAGGTATAAAAGATGATTACCGGAAAACCACTAACAAATAAAGGCATGGGACTCGCTAACGCTAGCCCATGCTTTAAGCGTTATAACGCAATGGAACTTCACATATGAGAATTAACAAAGCTACTTTAATCGGCGCAACAATGCTGGCAATAGCAATTCCAGTAATGGCTGATATGTTTACACCAAGTCATTCTTGCTCTAAGCCTTATAAGCCATACCAGTTCAATTCTCAATGGGAATTAGATAATTTCAATGATGAGGTCCAAAGGTTCAAGCGATGCATATCAGATTTCGTTGATGAACAAAACGAGGCAGCTCAAAGACATCAGCAAGCAGCAAGTGATGCCATTGATGAATGGAATAATTTTGTTAACTATGAACTCAATTAAAAGCGTTATAACAAAGCGCTCAAGCAAGGACGCGCTAACGCGCGCCGCTTAGCTTGGCGTTGTACAGATATAGGGACATCCGATGGCTACTAAGAAATCTCATAATGATCTCTATTGGGATGCGAAAAAGAAGTCGAAAATTAAAGATGAGTATAAAAGCTATTTAGAACGGATCGGCGAGTCGTCAAACCCTGATAATGCTCAAGCATTCGCCATAATGAAGATTGACGGCGGTTTTGACTACTTGGAAATGAATGAGCGTGATCTGATCTTACTTTTGGCGGGAAAACTGCCATATATGTATGATTGAATCCTGTACAACAAGCAAAGGCAGGCTGGGACGGCTTCGCCGCCCCTGCTTTGAACGTTATGTGGTCAAATTGGAGTTAGAGTTAAAATCATGGATTGGTTTCAAGAATATAAAATGTTAGTTTTTTCAGAGAGCACATCTTTAGAAAATATAGATAGGGCTATTTCTTTGAAGTATGAGCATATTCCAAACATGCTTTATAAATACCGCTCTATTAACGAATATTCTCTGAAAAACTTGGAGGATGACTCAATTTGGCTTTCTGACCCAAAAAATTTCAATGATCCCTACGATTGCTCATTTCATCATGAGGTAGAAATAGATCCTGACAGTGCAGATTCAGTTTTATCGATAGCCTTTAAACATAGCTTGGTAGATGGGTTAACTGAGGAACAAATTCAAGCAGTTAGGGAAAGTGAAAACCCTATGGTTAAGCTACTTGAACTCAGTTATCCTGATAAACCTGACTTTGGTCGTTCATGCGGTGAGGCTCTAAGCCATGTAATGAAAGAACGTGCCACTGCTTTGAGTCGAGAAACATCCGAGGGTTTTAAGCAGATGTTTAAAATCTGCTGTTTCTCAGAAAACCCAAAATCCATACTAATGTGGTCGCACTATGCGAACTATCATACAGGGTTCTGCATTGGATATGACTTTCATGAGTTAGGAAATGAGGACGTAAGGACTAGATCAATTTATCCTGTTGTTTATTCTGATGAAATGTTTAATGCTACAGGTGTTTTTGGCTCACCTAAAAATGTAAATAACATACTCTACCTTAATCAAGTTGCACTTATGAAAAGTACCGAATGGTCTTATGAAAAAGAGTGGAGGCTTGTGTTTGGGAATATGCTTATACAACAAGAAATGCCTTATCGTATGCCAAAGCCAAAGTGTGTAATCTTAGGCGCCAAAATATCTTCAAACAACGAAGATTCTATCCGAAAAATATGCAACAGAAAGAACATTGAAGTTCTTAAGTTATATATGAGGCATAATCAGTTTGTTCTTGATATTCATCAATAACCACATAGCAAGTGGTTCCAGGTGACGCCTGCGGCGCACCTGAACCAAGCGTTATGACTTGATCAGGAATTAAGATGGAAACTTATCACGACTGCAAGCACTGCAAAGGTGAAGGAACATGCTCTACAGGAATAGACGGCGCATCTTGCGCCATTTGTGCGAGACGAAATTTTCTACTCAAGCACAAACCTGCACATGGCCTTGTATGCTCAGTGTGTAAAGGCCATTGTATGATTGAGCCAATGTCATCCCGTATTAAAAATCGCACTGGCCCTCTGTTGGCGCTCTATATTATGGTTACGGCTATAGCAATAGTATTTGTCGGGCAAAAAGAGCACTTTAGTGAAGTATTAGCATTCGTTGGTACATTAACTGGAGCAATTACCGGGTTCTATTTCAGCGGTAAGAAAAAGTCATGAACTACTACACTTTATTCCTGTTGCTGGTAATTACCTTTTTCGTATTTTACGCTCCACATGAAGGATTTTTCTTACCATTTCTTATCCTGGCTCAGAGTTGTATGTTCATCGTAACAGCGCCAGTATATTGCTGGCTTTCAGTGCGCAGGAAAAATGCAAAAGAATACAAAAATCAGACCAGTCAGCAGGACGCATCGTAACCTCGCTGGCGGCGCCATAACCCCGACCACCTCGCTAAGTAAACAACAAACTCCAGGTATAAACATGATCGTAGAAATCGACGGCCACAGCTTTGAAGCGGTATTTGAAGAAGATAAATCCCCTGATACCTGTAATGCCTTCCGTAAAGCAATGCCTTTCCATGGCGAGGTTGTGCATGTCCGCTGGAGCGGTGAAGGGATTTGGATACCGCTCGGCGACCGGGATTTTGAAGTCGGGTACGAAGACGCAACTTCATACCCGGCACCGGGGCAGATTCTGCTTTACCCCAGGGGTAAGAGCGAGACGGAAATCCTGATCGCTTATGGTTGTGTTCAGTTTGCATCGAAAGCCGGTGTATTAGCCGGCAATCACTTTGCAACCATTACGTCTGATCTTGATAAATTACGGGAAATTGGTGTTTCCACTCTGTGGGAAGGTAAGAAAAGTATCGTCTTCCGTGATGTCTGAAAGCGCTCAGACACTCACAGAAAGTACGTCGGGTACGTCACTTTCCCAATGGTAATGTCCTGCTGATCTTTCGCCTGCTGCAGTTCTGCTGGCAGGTTCTGATAGGCTTTTTCAGTCAATAATATTTCCCAGGCGCTGGCGGTATCTTCGCCCAGTTTGCTGGCCTCATTCACCGGGTCACCAAAAATTTCCTGATTATTAAAATTGAGCAACTCACCGTAGGCGATACCGATGGCCAGCTTGATATCGTGGCAGTCGGTTAACTCATCATTCAGTGCTTGCAGGCGGGTGAAGATGTCGCGCACGGCCAGCAGGGCAGAGGCGGTATCCGGGAAGAGAACAAAGGCATCGTCGGCGACGTACTTGATCAGGAGGCCATCATAGTGGCGGATGCAGTCTTCAACGATCTGCTGCATGTGCATAATCAGCGACAGGTAATAAACAATGCCGTGTTGTTTGGTGATGGCGGAGAAGCCGCTCATATCGGTGATCAGCACTGCGCCTGTGGTGCCGAAAGCCTGCCAGATCTGTTGTTCTTTATCTTTCTGCAGATCTTCAGAATGGCGGGTGTAGCCTTCTATCAGCTGGTGCAGTGTGCTGTGGTCCTCAACTCTCATTATGTCTTCCCTGGTGTTAAACGGCTTGCGGTGCTGGTCCGGTAGCGGAAGTTTACCTGATTTGTGTCGCAATCACCTGTCAAAGTGGATGCTTTCCGGCACTTTCTGACGCTGACAGCGGGCCATTTTCCGGCTCCACAACAGCGGGTTTTTGATAACGTTTTCAATGAGTAAGCTTTTTTGTCTGACGATTTTTTGGAAAGAAATTGCACCAACGTTTTGTATTTTAGTGATAGTTATATCTATAGTTTGAATGCGTTGAAAGACTATCGCTCAGTCATTGTTAATTTTTGTAATCCGTAGTCCTAACTTTAACGAAAAATCCGTATCATTAAAGCCTGATTTAATTACTCGGGTATCTTTTCATGGACGGCACTTACGATTTATCAATGGTTGGGGTCTCCTACGTGGTGGCCATTCTCGCTTCCTATTGTGCTCTCTACTTCGCCACGCAGCTGTCAGCGATTTCAGGTAACAAACGTTATCTGTGGCTGTCGCTGGGGGCTATGTCTATGGGCCTGGGTATCTGGAGCATGCACTTCATTGGTATGGGCGCGTACAAAATGCACATGCCGATGAGCTATGACCTGACCATGACTCTGGTGTCATGCATCGCTGCGGTGTTGTCTTCAGGGCTGGCGCTGTACCTTATCAGCCGTATGGATCTGGGTTGGGTGATGCTGGCGCCGGGCAGTATCGTGATGGGCGTGGGTATCGCCATCATGCATTATCTTGGAATGGCGGCGATGAAGATGACGCCGGAAGTCAGCTACGAACCAGTCTGGTTCTCAATTTCTATTGTGATTGCCATTGTTGCCTCGGCCGCGGCGATGGCGATCTGTCGTTACACTCAGACTCTGGTGGGAACTAAGGCTGCAGTTTTTCAGGGAATTGCTGCTCTGGTCATGGGTGCCGCAATCTGTGGCATGCACTACTCGGGTATGGCGGCCGTTATATTTCCGCCGGGTTCCATGCCAGACCCTGCGAATCAACTCGGCGAGAATGAACTGGGTGTGCCTGTGGTACTGGCTGCCGTGGTGTTTGTACTGGTGGCACTTATTACGGTTTACACCGATATCCGTGCTCGTATCGCTCAGCAGGAGAATGAACGCCTGGAGAAAAAACGGGCAGAAGAGTGGGCAGAAGACAAAGCGTTTTCCGATGGTGTTTCCGGCCTGCCCAACCGTGCGGGTCTTGAACAGTATCTGGCGCAGACTATTGCTGAGAATCAGGCAACGCGTAAGCAGTTTGCCGTGCTGATTCTGGAAATGACCAATCTGCGCGAACTGGAAGCCTCTATGTCTGCGGCGGACATGAAGCAGAATTTACGCCTGCTGAGTGAGCAGATTAAGTTGTCGCTGACAAAGCGTAGTTATCTTGCCCGCTATTCCGGTAACCGCTTCTGTATTGTTACGCAGGAGCCGTCGGCTCTGGATGCGAGACAGCACATCACAGAATTATTCTCTGCTGCCGGGTTGCCAAGCGCCAATGGTCTGGATATCCGCTGGAGCGCTGGTTTCAGCTTTTATCCACTGGGTGCCAGCTCCAATCGTGAGCTGCTGCGTCAGGCGCTGAAAACTCAGCCATTATTAACGGTCGGCACTGATGGCAATGTGTCTGTTGCCTGAAGCTCTCAGAACAGGGCGCTTTGAACCGTCCTGTGCCCCCTCCTGAAAACAAAGAAGCCGGAGTTTTACCTCCGGCTTTTTCTTTCAGCTATCGTGTGTGCTTATCTGTTGCTTAACGGAACGCAGGAATAACCTTGTTACCGTAGTGAGCAATGATTTCTTCTTCATCGCCGCTGTCCAGATAGATGTTGAACTGAGTCGCACCGGCTTCCTGCAGTTTTTTCACTTTAGCGATGTGCGCATCGTCGTCACCCAGAACACAGAAGCTTTCTACGATGTCGTCAGTGATAAAGTCGAGGAATGGGTTATCACTCTGGCCGTGTTTTGAGTAATCGTAACCACGACGTTTTTCGATGTAGTCAGTCAGACTCTTAGGTACCAGACCAGAATCGGTACCGTATTTTTCAACGATATCCGCCACGTGGTTACCGACCATGGCCGGGAACCATTTGGTTTTCTCGATCATGTATTCTTTAGTGCCGAAATAAGCCGGTGCTGCTGCCACAACTTTAAAGTTGGACATATCACGGCCAGCTTCTTTACCGGCAACCAGAGCCTGATCGGTAAACCATTTAACCAGATCCGGATCACCGATCTGCAGAATCAGACCATCGCCGTACTGACCAGCAGTCGCCAGCGCTTTCGGACCGTAAGCGGCAATATGAACCGGCAGTTCATAGCCAACCGCCCACGGGAATTTAACCGGTACGGCACAGCCGTCGTAGGTCACTTCTTCGCCACGGATCATGGCTTTTACTTTTTGCGAAAATTCCGCCAGACGGGCAAGGGTTGCAGGCTTTTTGCCCATAACACGGTTAGCTGAGTCACCACGACCCAGGCCGATTTCAAAACGGCCTTCGCTCTGCAGTGCCAGGCTACCGAAGGTACTTGCCGCATGGGACCAGTCACGAACGTCCGGGCTGGTTACGCATGGTGCAAATTTCATTTTAGTGGTGTGTTCCATACACATGGCCATAGCCACCATGGATTCACGCCACAGAATATGGGAATCGTAGAACCAGCATTGGGTAAAACCGGCTTCTTCTGCCTGACGAACCAGATTACGGGCGCGGTTCGGACTGACAAAGCCTTTAAAAGTAATACCAAATTCCATAAGTCTCTCCTGTTGTTTAAAGCAATGTTGTGTTTATGTCTGTTTTAAATCGGGATTAATTGGCTTGCATTGGTTCGTTTTTTTACCCGGAATAATCAGTGTTCCGGCGGCTGAATACAGATACCGGCATGTGAGAAGGGCACAGCCTTGGAAATATTCAGACGGATCAGGATCGGTGTAATGGCTTCAATACAGCGTGCACTGTCGGCCAGGCCGGCGTNGTAGGGTTTAACATCCAGCAGCTGCAGTGCTTCCATGACTTCATTTTTGGCTTCGAGGCTGTTGCCACACACCAGAATGTCGCAGTTAATTTTCTGATCGAGTTTGTTCAGCGTAACGGCAGACACATTATGCAGGGCGCCGACCACGGCAAATTCTTCACCCAGTAAGGCCTGTGCGGCTTCGGTAGCGGAACCTTCCGGTGGCATAGCAACGGCTTTGGGATTGCCTTCGGCCAGTGGTACTACAATATCGACCAGAATTTTGTCAGCCAGAACCGGCTTCAGGCTTTCCAGTGTCAGGTTGTGCGCGCTGAAAGGGACCGCCAGAATAACCAGGCGGGAGGCTTTCTCCGTGGCTTCGGTATTACCGCAGCCAGTGATTTCGGCAGAACCTTGTGGCAGGAGTTTATTCAGCTCAGCAGCGCTTTCAGCCGCTTTGGCCCCGTCACGGGAACCAATCACGACCGGCATACCGGCTTTGGCAAATCTGAGGGCGAGGCCTTTACCCTGAGGCCCAGTGCCTCCGATGATGGCGATTGTCATTTAAATAAATCCTCTTTTTCTGGTCTGAGTATGTTTGAGGCTTGTGTTGTGCTGTCCGGATTCCAGTCCAGACCGCGGAAAATAATGACGGGGCATTTACCGTCTTTGGCCATCAGTAATCCTGAGGCGGCAGCGAGTTCGTCGGCAAAGGCCGGTGCGGTCACTTTTAATTCGCGTCCCCAGGCATCCTTGTCGCCGTATTGGGTAACGACGGCAGGCACATTGGCGAGGCCGACGGCCACATTAACCTGACCAAGACGCCATGGGCGGCCGAAGGTGTCGCTGATGACTACACCCAGGTTGCAGCCGAAATGCTGTTCCAGTGATGAGCAGATACCCCGGGCACTGGCGTCCGGATCTTTGGGCAGGGTGATCATTTCACCGTTGTCGGCATTGGATTCATCCACCGCGGCGTTGGCGCAGATAAACCCCAGTTTGTGTTGTGCGATTAAAATACCTTCATCCTGGCCCGGGCGTTTAATGGCGCGGATAATCCGTGACGACTGGCTTAAAATTAATTCCACTTTACGCGGGTCTTTATTCACTTCTTTCGCCAGAGCGCGGGCTTCATCAGAAGGAATAATGTCTTCAGCCCGGTAAACATCACCTTCGCATTTCGATACAGCTTTATGGGCAATGACGAGAATATCGCCGTCCTGCAGACGGATATTCTGTTGCTCCAGCGTTTGGGCAATGCTCACTGCGAGATTATTTCCGGGCTTAAAATCCGGCAGACCTTTGGGGGCCAGCATCTGCATAAAATCAGGCATATTGGAAAGCTCCTTCACGCTCTTTGCTGCCGAAGGCAATGTCGGCAAACAGGCTGGTATTCAGATCTTCCGGGACATCAATATCCGCAGACAGCTTTTCCAGATCGACTACCTCACAGGTCAGGTCACTGAGGCGGGTCAGTTGCGCATGACGGTGTGCGGAGTTATTGCCAAAACAGAAAGGGATAGCATTGGCCGGTGCACACAGCAGGGCGTTGGTGCCACCGTCTTTGGCGCGGGCAATGGCTACACCATTACCTGTGGTAATGCGGCTGAGCATATTGCAGATTTCATTGCGATCGAGCTCGGCGATATCTGCCGGAATAACCAGCTGGCGACGGAAACCCTGTAACAGGGTCCATTGGGCGGCGCGTTCGAGTGCACGGTTCAGGCCTTTTGATTTTTGTTCCAGTAATGCCTGATGACCGTGATCCTTTGCCATCTGCGCAATCTGGCCGGAAGGTGTCACCACCAGTAATGTCAGCGTGGGAAATTCACGTTTAAAGAACTCCAGAGTCTGACGGTACAGTGTGATTGCCAGATCAGTACGCTGTGGACGGCTCAGTAACGGATGTAAACGCTGCTTGGACTGCAGCGGGTTTTTCATCGGTACCACGACACAGGTTTGCGCTATGCAGGTTTCTGCCACGCTGTTATCTGAAAAAGAGCCGTTATCTGAAGAGGAGCCGTTATCTGAAGAGGAGCCGTTATCTGCAACAGAGCAGGGCTGTGTTAACAAAGGCTTGTTATTCATCAGCAGGCCTCCTGAGTTAATTGGGCTGCTGTCGACAGACGTTTCTGTTGCGCAACCTCCTCAGCAAATCCGACACAGACCTGCATCAGCTGAGTTTTTTCATCATCGGTTTTCATCAGAGTGTTGGTGATAAAAACTTCAAGGCCGCTGTTGAGCAGAGAGGCTTCGCTTTCTGCGTCCTCATGATCAATCACCATGGCGTCCAGGCAGCCCTGATAGAGTTCTGCAACACTGGCAGGAGAGCTGTCCATACCAATGGCCTGCATCATCTGATCGGCCGGGCCTTTGACGGTTTTGCCGCCAATAAAAGGAGAGATGGCTACGCGGGTGGCGCTGGTTTCTTCCAGCGCACGGCGAATTTCGGAAACAGCCAGAATCGCACCAATGCTGACCACAGGGTTGCTCGGTGCAATAATAATCAGATCGCTGTTTTTAATGGCTTCCAGTGCTTCGGCTGTGGCCGTTGCCTGTTCAGCACCTTCAATAGCAATGGCTGTGATTTCCACCTTGCATTGTTCGCGCACAAAATATTCCTGAAAGCTCAGGCTGCCTTTGTTGGTCAGTACACGGGTTTGCATAACATCGTCAGTGGGCAGCAGCAGGGGAATATCCACGCCATTTTTCCAGGCGATGTCCTGGGCAATCGCCGATGGGCGAATACCTTTTTTACGCTGTTCGGTACGGTAAATATGGGTAGCAAAATCCTGATCACCGAGGAACATCCAGGTATCGCTGCCCAGCTGGTTTAAACCGTCCAGAACCTGATGTGTTTCATTTTCCAGGCCCCATCCCTGTTGCTGGTTAATACGGCCAGCCAGGGTATAGGTCAGAGTGTCGATATCCGGCGATACCCACAGACCATGAAATTCTTCATCGTCAGCAATATTTCCAATCACTGACAGATTGGCTTTATGCTCACTTAAATAGAGTCCCAGAGCGGCCTTGGCGCCGCCGACGCCTCCGGCCAGCAGGGTGATTCTTGGTGATGATTTCATATCAGCCTCCTGCAGCAATCAGTAATGCAGGATCTGCGAGTTGCGGTTGCGCAGTGACTGCCGGTCCGAAATCTTCTACGGTTTTGTACAGCGTATTGCGTTGCAGGGCGTGCAGGCCGGCACGGTGGATATTGTTCACCATGTCTTCCGGCATCACTTCCTGACCGTGCTGGCCGCCTGCTGCGGTGGAAATACTTTCATTCATCAGCGTGCCGCCGAGATCATTGGCACCAGCACGTAGCATTTGTGCGGCAGTTTCCGGACCCATTTTTACCCAGGATGCCTGGATGTTATCGATATGACCCTGCAGCATCAGACGGGCAATGGCGTGCATTTTGAAATGCTCAGCGCGGGTCGGGCCAGTACGGACAGATTCAGGGTTGGCTTTGTACAGTGGCGTTTCATAGTGAATAAAGCCCAGTGGTACGAATTCAGTAAAGCCGCCGGTTTCTTTCTGAATAGTACGCAGCAGATCCAGGTGGTAAGCCCAGTCAGCAGGGCCGTCCACGTGGCCATACATAATGGTGGCCGTTGTCGGTACACCCACAGTGTGGGCGGCTTTAATAATGCGTACCCACTCGTCGGTTTTTAATTTGTCTTTGGTCAGAATTTTGCGGACTTCCGGGGCCAGAATTTCAGCGGCTGTACCTGGCATTGAGCCCAGACCATGAGCTTTCAGGTCGCGCAGAAAATCTTCCGGAGACATGCGTGCTTTGCGTGCGCCATACCAGATTTCAAATGGTGAGAAGGCATGGATGTGCATTTCCGGCACACGGTTTTTAATGGCGATCAGCACGTTGCGGTAAAAATCTTTATCGATATCCGGGTGCAGGCCACCCTGAACACAGACTTCGGTGGCACCGCGGTCCCATGCTTCCTGTGCACGGTCTGCAATTTCATCGAAGGAAATGAATTCTGCCGTGGCATCGTCTTTGGCTACAGAGAAATTGCAGAAGCTGCAGCCCATGTAGCAGACGTTAGTAAAGTTGATGTTGCGGGTAATAATAAATGAGCCTTCATTACCACAGCGTTGCTGACGTACAGCATCGGCGGTTTTTAATACCGCGCTGTAATCAGCGCCCTCGGTTTCAAACAGTACAACTCCTTCAGCCTGAGTTAATTCACCACCTGCCAATGCTTTTTTCAGAATGGTGCGAACGTCGGGAGAGGCCTTGGCAAGAACAGCGTCCAGGTCAATTTCTTCAGATGGATGACCGTTAATCTTGGTAAATGCGTTCATATAACTTCTCCGTTCGTCAGATGGATTGCAGTAACTGTTGGCTGTTCAGGGCAGAGCGCGAACAGATCAGTTGATTGAGGTTGCCTGCCAGATAGCGTTCCGGTTTTTTCAGGTATTGCGGATACACAGTCAGGCGTTCATTCAGTTCATAACCCAGACCGTTACAGGCGGCCTGCAGACTACTGATCTGCGGCCAGGCGCGTTCAGGGTTGATAAAATCTTTGGTTACCGGGGAAATGCCACCCCAGTCATTAATGCCGGCGGAAATATAGCTGCCGTAATGTTCTTCCAGATTCGGGGGGGCCTGCAGGCTGATGGACGGATGTAACAGCAGACGGGCAACGGCCAGCGTGCGGCGCATATCATCGAGGTCCGGTTCCTGACAGCCGGCCATTGGTGTACCGGCTTTGGCGCGGAAATTCTGTACGATAACTTCCTGAATATGGCCGTACTGCATGTGCAGCTGGTTAATGGCAATCAGGCTGTCTATGCGTTCTTCCCAGGTTTCGCCGATGCCGATAAGAATGCCGGTGGTGAACGGGATATCCAGCTCGCCGGCCGCTTCCAGTGTCTGCATGCGTACTTTGGGCACTTTATCCGGGCAGGCGTGATGTGCTCCGCCTTTTTTCAGCAGGCGGTAACTGGTGGATTCGAGCATCATGCCCATGCTGGCAGCGACCGGTTTGAGCCAGCTTAATTCGGCTTTGGTTAATGTGCCTGGGTTCACATGAGGCAGCAGAGAAGAGTTCTCCAATACCTGCTCAGCCATATCGTGCAGATAGTGCAGGGTGCTTTTGTAGCCAAGCTCAGCGAGTTTTTCCTGGGCGTAGGTGTATTTCTGTTCCGGCTTTTCACCGAGGCTGAACAGCGCTTCTTTGCAGTTTAACGCTTCGCCCTGACGCACGGTGGCCATCACCTCGTCGGGTGTCATCAGATTGGCAGCGCCGGAATCAGGTGTTTTATAAAATGTGCAGTAGCCGCAGACATCACGACACATATTGGTCAGCGGAATAAAAACTTTTGGTGAGTAAGTCAGGGTGTTGCCGTACTGGTGGTCACGGATATAAGACGCCTGTACGCACAGCGCGTGCAGATCCGGGCCAGTCGCACTTTCAAGCTTCAGGGCTTCGTCGCGGTTAATCATCCGTCTGACTCCTCGTTATTTATTACTATCGTTCTGTCGTCTTGGGCGGCTGTCAGGCAGAAAGGCTGCCTGCAATTTGTTTTTACCAATTGGTAAAACTACAAATATCATTGTTTTTACCGGCTGGTAAACAGTTGGGCGGAAGGATTTTTTGGTGCATTTGTGGTGCAGGAAGGATCACAAGTGTGCAAAAGATAGCCATTTATCAGGGCGTAAATTTGCGCCAGACTTGCCGGTAAAATTCAGCAATCATGCACTCTGCAGAGAATAGTTCCGTTGCTTTTGTCGTGCTGTGCAACTACTGAGTCAGGAAGGTATCGGGAAGTGTATGAGGAGGAAAGTGCAGTAATCCGGACGAATTCTGCACTTTTAATGGGCGGACTTATTTACCTGAATTGGCAACAATGCCATTTAATACCATGTCGGTGAGGAAGTTTGCGGCGTTATCGAAATCTTTGCGCGCCAGTTTCTTTTTACCCAGCATCAGGCTGATCTGTGAGGCGAAGTCAGCATAAGTCTGAGTGGCAGCCCAGATGGTGAAGAAGAAATGTTCTGGCTCGATGTTTTTAATCTCGCCGGCGGCGGCCCATTTCTTCATCAGGGCGATGTCTTTTTCAAATTGTGGCTGCAGATGGCTGAGCAGGTAATCTTTCAGGATCGGTGCGCCATTCATAATTTCATGGGCGAATACTTTTGAGCCTTCCGGATTTTCGTAAGAAAGCTGCAGCTTGCCTTCAATGTAGTGACGGATAATTTCTGCCGGTGTGGTCGCTTCGTCTTCGGTAAAGGCCATTTTTTCCAGCCACATATCCAGAGTGTTCTGTAATACCCGGCGGTAAAGGTTCTCTTTATTGGGGTAGTAATAAATCAGATTCTGTTTGGATATGCCGACGTCTTCGGCGATTGACTCCATGGAGGTTCCACTGAAGCCAGTGCGGGCAAATGCATGTTCTGCTGCCGTTATGATGCGGGCTTCCAGTTGTGCCCGCTGCGCATTCGGCTTGCGCTGATTTTTTTCTGGCTTTTTGTAGATCACGATGGTGTCCGTCAGTTTTTCAGTCAATTAATTTAGCACAGAGATTCCGGTGTCTCTATCTATTCCACGACCTGTTCTACGGCCTGTTTCAGGGCGGATCAGAAGGCTGATGATACCTTGTAGTCCGCGTTATTGAGGGTGACATGCACTTAACGCTTCGAGGAAATGTTCCACCAGTCGGGTTGGCTGGGGGGACTTTCGATACAGTGCAGCGAACTGACAATAATATTCATAATCCGGGCTGGGAATCCGTTTCATATCGCCGCTGTGCACAAAGCTTCTGGCGTAGTGTTCCGGTAAAAAGCCGATAAAGGCGCCGCTTTTGATCAGGGTAGCGATACCTTCCTGGTCATTGGCTGTGGCTACTTTGTTCAGACCCAGTTGGTGGCTGANATCCATNTTCGGGCTGTGGAAGTCCAGTCCGGCATAGCGCTGNCGTGAAATAGTTTCTTCAGTGATGCTTTCGGTCTGCGAGAACAGCGGATGNNTGCGGCCACANTANAGATACATCTGTTCGCCGAACAGGGGAATGTATTCCAGTGATGTGGAGGAGCGGTGGGTCGGAATGACACCGACCTGATAACGGCCGTCGAGCACNCCTTTCTCGATTTTGTTCACCGGCACAATATGCACATCAATAAAGACGTCGGGTGCCTGTTGCAGATAATCCGAAATGGCCTGATAGATGTTGCACGCCTGGTTGGTGACGGTTTTATCGAAGATGGCAATGGAGATGCGCCCCTGCAANGAATGGTGCACATCATTGACCTGATTGCGGAAGTCCTCNATGGAGCTGAGCAGGCGCTGTGCCGCTTCAAAGATGCGGTTGCCTTCCTGGGTCAGGGAAAANCCNCCACGACCCCGNTGGCACAGGGTGAGACCGAGNCGGATCTCCAGATCCTTGAGGTGGCGGCTNATGGTCGAGCGGCCGATGTTCAGCTCCAGCTCGGCGGCACTCAGGCCNCCGCAGCGGGCAACGGCCATAAAGATGCGCAGCAGGCGGATATCGGCGTCAGACAGGTTACCNAGCAGGGCTTTCATAGCAGGTTATGGCCTATAAAGTTTCATGATCATGAAAGTTTAATTCGATATGTTGCGATTTATCAAACATAAAAACCNCCATACAGTGCATTCATCCAAACCAAAGTAAACGAGTGCATCATGAACGATTCATTGTCTGCCGGCGTAACCCAGAGCCAATTAGATGCTCACTGGATGCCGTATACCTCTAACCGTGAGTTTAAACAGAACCCACGTATGATCACCGGCGCAGACGGTGCTTACCTGATTGACGATANAGGCCGNAAGATTCTCGACGGTCTGTCTGGTCTGTGGACCTGTGGCGCTGGTCACAACCGTCCTGAGATCGCTGAAGCCGTGGCTAAACAGCTGAAAACNCTGGATTACGCTCCGGCNTTCCANTACGGCCACCCACTGGTGTTCCAGNTGGCTGAGCGNATCGCNAACATGGCACCAGCGGATCTGAATAAGGTGTTCTTTGCTAACTCAGGNTCTGAAGCAGCCGANACCGCGACCAAGATTGCCCGTGGTTACTGGCGTCAGAAAGGCATGGCAACCAAAACCCGTATTATTGGCCGNGCCAAGGGNTATCACGGTGCCAGCTGGGGTGGTATCAGCTTTGGTGGTATCGGTGGCAACCGTAAGATCTGGGGTCAGGCGATGGAATCNGATCATCTGAGCCACACGCTGCTGCCAGAAAACAAATTTGTAAAAGGTCTGCCNGAGCACGGNGCTTACCTGGCTGATGAACTGGAAGATCTGGTTGCTCTGCACGANGCNTCGAACATCGCNGCGGTNATTGTTGAGCCATTCTCAGGTTCTGCCGGTGTGATCGTACCGCCACAGGGTTACCTGAAGCGNCTGCGTGAAATCTGNACCAAGCACAACATTCTGCTGATTTTTGATGAAGTGATCACAGGTTTTGGCCGTGCNGGCGCAACCTTNGGTGCNGAAGCNTTTGATGTGGTNCCGGACATGATNAACTTCGCCAAGCAGATCACCAACGGTGCGATTCCGATGGGTGGTGTGATTGCCAAAGACGAAATTTACGATACNTACATGAATGCCGGTGGTGCTGAGCACGCCGTTGAACTGCCACACGGTTACACCTATTCCGGTCACCCGGTAGCCTGTGCCGCCGCCATGGCAACACTGGATNTGCTGGAAAAAGACAAGCTGATTCCNCGCGTTGCGGAACTGGCGCCATANTTTGAAGAAGCNGTGCACAGCCTCAAAGGTCTGAAATACATCAGCGATATCCGCAACTGCGGTTTTGCTGCGGGCTTCAGCATCGAGAGTGCCGGTGACCCAAGNCTGCGTCCNTATCAGATTGCCATGAAGTGTCTGGAAAAAGGTGTTTACGTACGTTACGGCGGCGACACTATCCAGCTGGGTATTCCGTTTATTTTCGAAAAAGAACACATNGATACGCTGGTGAACGTCTTNGGCGAATCCATCAGCGAACTGGATTAATTTTAACAATTACATTTGCACAGAAACGATTTTTGGAGGTTTCCCTGTGACCACAGTCGGACATTTTATTGGTGGTGAAGACATCATCGCCGGTAGCCGTACCCAGGCCATTTTTAACCCATCCACCGGTGAGCAGTGTGGCGAAGTTGAACTCGCACCGGTTGCTACCGTTGAGCAGGCNATTGCCAATGCAAAAGCTGCTTACCCGGTATGGCGTGANACTCCGCCAGCAAAACGTGCACAGGTTATGTTCCGTTTTAANATGCTGCTGGAAGAAAAAGCCGATGAAATCTGTCAGCTGATCAGCCGTGAGCACGGTAAAGTTCTGCATGATGCCCGTGGTGAACTGCAGCGNGGTATCGAAAACGTTGAATATGCCTGTGGNATTCCTGAACTGCTGAAAGGCGAGCACAGCAAAAACGCTGGCCCGGCCATCGACAGCTGGAGCGAATTTCAGCCATTAGGTGTNGTTGCCGGTATTACNCCGTTCAACTTNCCGGCCATGGTACCTCTGTGGATGTGGCCCTCNGCTGTTATGTGCGGCAACGCGTTTGTGCTGAAGCCTTCTGAGCGTGATCCGTCCAGCGTNCTGTACATTGCCAAACTGGCGATGGAAGCAGGTCTGCCGGCCGGTATTCTGAANGTGGTTAACGGTGATAAAGAAGCGGTTGANGTGCTGCTGACCTCTCCTGATGTTCAGGCGGTAAGCTTTGTTGGTTCTACTCCGATTGCGGAATACATCTACAGCACNGCNAATGCCCACGGNAAGCGTTGTCAGGCNNTNGGTGGCGCGAAAAACCACGCCATCGTGATGCCGGATGCCGACCTGGATAACGCAGTAAACGCACTGATGGGTGCAGCTTATGGTTCCTGTGGTGAACGTTGTATGGCGATCTCNGTCGCTGTTGCCGTTGGCGATGAAGTTGCTGATGAGCTGTCCAAGCGTCTGCAGGCGCAGCTGAAAACCCTGAAAGTGGGTTCTGGNCTGGATAACAGCAATGAAATGGGTCCTCTGATCACTGCTGCNGCCCGCGACAAAGTGGTTGGCTACATCAACAGCGGTGTGGAGCAGGGCGCAGAACTGGTGGTTGATGGNCGTGATCTGGTTGTANCGGGTCATGAAAANGGTTTCTTCGTNGGNGGTACTCTGTTTGANAAAGTAACCCCTGAAATGACCATTTATCAGGAAGAAATCTTCGGCCCTGTGCTGGTGATTGTNCGCGTTAAAACCATGCAGGAAGGTATCGACCTGATCAACGCTCACGAATACGGTAACGGCACCTGTCTGTTTACCCGTGACGGTGAAGCGGCGCGTTACTTCACTGATAACGTTCTGGTGGGTATGGTTGGTGTTAACGTCCCACTGCCAGTNCCGGTNTCTTACCACAGCTTTGGTGGCTGGAAGCGTTCACTGTTCGGTGATCTGCATGCCTACGGTCCGGATTCCATCCGTTTCTACACCAAGCGTAAGACNATTACTCAGCGCTGGCCTGCCAGNGGTGTTCGTGAAGGCGTNACCTATACCTTCCCGAGCTGATCAGGCTAAGAAGANNAAAAGCCGGTGATGAAAATCACCGGCTTTTTTTATGCCTGGCNGNTGTTGTCGTGAGTTNNCGNGNGGTTTNCNGNCTGTGTTCTGNGTGCNTNTTTCTTCTGTTTATNTCTTCGATTGTGTCTCTTTTCGTGTCTCTTNTCGTATNTTNGTTCGTGCTNGGTTCGTGTCTTNTCTATGCGTTGTCGCAGGGAGAGAATCCNGACNNTNATAGTCAGGATTTAATCTGTGATTTCCTCAGCNGTTTATGTGCTGGTAAATAGCCATGACCTGCAATTGTGCAAAACCGATTGATNTAAANNGCGCNGAACAGTGCTGGGCGTCGTGTTTGCNGNACGCAAAAATANANTNGNCGACAGCCCGNAATAATTGCGATCCGTGTGCTTTGGCTGATGGCTTAATCAGCATATCCNGGTTCTTNCNTTAAACANTATATCGGCANATTGCACGNTTATATTTCACAATAAAATATCGATGCACTTAAACCGTGCCATGAAAAAGCAATATCGCTTTCTTTGATATTGCTGCGTATTGCTGTTGGTAAATNTACCGGTATGCAAAGCTGACAATCGTCTTTTTCTGCATATCTCTGATTGGCTGCAGGCCGCGTATTTACTGGGTTTTNGTNAAAATTTTTACGGTTGTAAAAACTTNATGGNGATATCGGNGTTGATTGGCACAGTGCTTGATTACAAATAAAGCGTTAAAAGAAAGATTGCGGCCTTGGCGCAAAATTTTTTGCCTGTTGTTTTTACCANTTGGTAAATGTTTTTGAGTAAGAACAACGACACTGACGCCAACCAGGGTGAACCCGAAAATACNTCACCNGAACCAAAAGCCGTTTGAAGCAATTGCAGTTGCATAACAGTAACCGCCCGAAAGAGGACAAAGACATCATGAAAGATTTACGCGTCAACGGTAAACGTNTGTGGGACAGCCTGGAAGAGATGGGCGAATTTGGTGGTACTCCCGATGGTGGTTGTGCACGTCTGGTCGGTACCGANCTCGATAAACAGGCCCGTGATCTGTTTACTGAATGGTGTCTGGCAGCGGGTTGCGAATCCGTAAGTTTTGATAAATTCGGCAACATGTTTGCCCGCCGTCCNGGCAAGAATAATGATTTACCTGCGGTGTGTACCGGCAGTCACCTTGATACTCAGCCAACCGGTGGTAAATACGACGGTGTTTTCGGTGTNNTGGCGGGTGTGGAAGTNCTGCGCACGCTGCATGAAAACAATGTTGAAACACCAACGCCGATTGAAGTNTCTGTATGGACCAACGAAGAAGGTTCACGTTTTAAACCTGCCATGCAGGGCTCCGGCGTTTACGTTGGCCGTTTTGATCTGCAGGAAGAACTGGATAAAACNGACGTTGACGGTATCCGTTTAGGCGATGAACTTGAACGTATCGGTTATATCGGTGAAGCNGANCCGGGCAGCCGTAATATGGGTGCATTTTTTGAAGCCCATATCGAGCAGGGTCCTATCCTCGAAGACGAAAATAAAACCATTGGTGTTGTGCGTCTGGGGCAGGGNATCCGCTGGTACGATGTTACGGTTAAAGGCCGTTCACAGCATTCCGGTACGACACCTATGCATNTGCGTAAAGATACTATGGTGGCCGCAGCGCTGATTACTCAGGAAGTAGAAAAAATNGCGCANCGTCANACCAATGGTCTNGGCACCGTTGGTTTTATGAAGGTATTCCCGAATTCCCGTAACGTGATTCCTGGCCGCATTGATTTTGGTGTCGATCTGCGTAACCCGGATGCCGATACCCTGAAAGCCATGAACGATGAACTGGTCGCTTTTTGTGAAAAAGTGGCCGCCGAACGTGATCTGGAAATTGAAGTAGACAACTACTGGTACTTTGCACCGGTGGAATTCAAGCTGTCTGATGACGTGGAAAAAGCCGCNTCTGAACTNGGCTATTCNCACATGGATATTTATGCCGGTGCCGGTCACGACGCCTGTTATATGTCCGACATTATGCCNGCCGGTATGATTTTCACACCGTGTGAAAAAGGCATCAGTCATAACCCGGCNGAACGTACTTCGCCGGAGCAGTGTGAAGCNGGNGCCAATGTTCTGCTNCANGCCATGCTGTCTGCCAGTGANCGTATCGCAAANGGTAAATAAGCANTAACAGATTTAAATAACGATAATTTACGTCAAGGTAAATGCANCGCGTGTGGGGAATTAACCCGGACTNNNCCGGGTNNTNAANANANNTTAANNATACTAATAACCTGAAATACGAGAGGCTNATATGACGACCAGTAAANCNGTCAAGGTAGANGAGTTCTACGAACTCGAAGNNGGCTCCGATNTGGAGNCTTCNANCTTTTATAATGACGANCTGGCACCAACCAAAATCAAGGAACGTACCTGGTCTAAACTNAANATTGCNGCNCTGTGGGTGGGTATGTCTATCTGTGTACCAACCTATACCTTAGGTGGTGTNNTGACNGCTTACTTTGGTCTGTCNGTGACNGAAGCNCTNATTACCATTNTGNTGGCGAANATTGTTCTNNTNNTGCCTNTGACTCTGAACGCATTTCCGGGCACCAAATACGGTGTGCCATTTCCGGTTCTGCTGCGTTCNTCNTTTGGTATNGTCGGTTCNAACGTNCCNTGTCTGATCCGTGGTCTGGTGGCCTGTGGCTGGTTTGGTATNCAGACCATGTTCGGTGGTCTGGCNATTCACCTGATGTTGTCAGCCGTNTCCGATGGCTGGGCAAGNCTGGGNGGCGTGGGTGAAGTGATNGGCTTCTTTATTTTCTGGGCGCTGAACATTGCCGTGGTTATTAAAGGTTCTGAATCCATCAAATGGATGGAAACTCTGGCAGCACCTCTGCTGCTGGCNGTTGGCCTGGGTCTGCTGCTGTGGGCAACCGGTAAAGTGTCTGTATCTGAAGTTNTGGCAACTCCGGCTAACCGTCCTGAAGATGCTGGTTTCTTNGGCTACTTNATGGGTGGTCTGACTGCTATGGTGGGTTTCTGGGCAACTCTGTCGCTGAACATTCCTGACTTCAGCCGTTANGCAAAATCTCAGAAAGACCAGGTTGTTGGTCAGATTGTTGGTCTGCCGGTAACCATGTTCCTGTTTGCCGCTCTGGGCGTGATCATGACCGCAGCGTCTCCTGNTCTGGTTGGTGAAACCGTTGCAGATCCNATTTCNCTGATCGGTAAAATCGACAGCCCGTTCTGGGTATTTATNGCCATGGTNCTGATNATNATNGCGACTGTNTCNACNAACACNGCNGCCAACGTNGTTTCTCCAACCAACGATTTCCAGAACATTGCACCGAAATACATCAACAANACCCGCGGCGTACTGCTGACTGGTCTGNTCGGTGTGNTGCTGATGGGTTGGGANCTGCTGAAAAAAGCCGGCCTGCTGGAATCTGANGTNAGNGTNGAAAGCATGTATTCNAACTGGNTGCTGGGCTACTCCAGTCTGCTGGGNCCGATTGCCGGNATCATGATGGTNGATTANTTCCTGATNAAAAATCAGANCCTGGATCTGGTGTCNCTGTACAAAGANGGTGGNGAATACCCAATGGTTAACTGGGCTGGTTTTATCGCCTTCGGTGTNCCGGTTNTGCTGACCATNATTGCTATTACNACTGGCTTTATGAGCTGGTTCTANANCTANGGCTGGTTCACNGGCGCTATTTCNGGTGCCATCGTGTACTACTTTGCAGCCAAAGNNNTGCAGNCTCANCCTCAGGNGGCTACAGCNCAGTAACAGCACAGTAACAGCACAGTAGCAGCTTCACTTTAACCCGGCAGNGGTTTGCCGGGTTAACCCTGAATTTATAATCGCGGAGAGAAATTATGCCGACGCTGATTAAAGGCGGAACCGTTGTCACACATGAACTGAGCTATAAAGCAGACGTGTTGTGTGATGGNGGAAAAATCGTCGCCATCGGAGATAACCTGGATATTCCTGCCGGTACTGAAATCGTTGAAGCAGACGGACAGTACGTTATGCCNGGTGGTATCGANCCACACACGCACATGAATTTNCCATTCATGGGCACCGTGACCATTGATGATTTTGAGTCCGGTACTTCTGCTGCNGTTGCCGGTGGTACCACGTCGATTATTGACTTCGTGATTCCATCACCGCAGGAACCNTTAATGGACGCCTATAAAAAATGGCGTGGCTGGGCGGAAAATTCTGTGGCGAACTACAGCTTCCACGTAGCCATCACCTGGTGGGATGACAGCGTTCATAAAGATATGGGCGATCTCGTGGAAAATTATGGCGTTAACAGCTTNAAGCACTTTATGGCGTACAAAAACTCCATTATGTGTACTGACGAAATTCTGGTGTCCAGTTTCAGCCGTTGTCTGGAACTGGGTGCAATGCCGACCGTTCATGCGGAAAACGGCGAGCTGGTTTATCACCTGCAGAACGAATTGCTGGAAAAAGGCCTGACCGGGCCGGAAGCGCATCCGATGTCACGTCCACCGATTGTGGAAAGTGAAGCGGCACACCGTGCNATCACCGTTGCTGATACTCTGGGNGCNCCGATTTATATCGTTCACGTGTCTGCTGAGCAGACGGTGGATGCTATCCGTTATGCGCAGAGCAAAGGTCAGCGTGTTTATGGCGAATGTCTGGCAGGTCACCTGGTACTGGACGACAGCGTNTACCGCGACAAGGACTGGGGCGCTGCAGCAGCACACGTNATGAGCCCTCCGTTCCGTCCTAAAGGCCATCAGGAGGCTTTGTGGAACGGTTTACAGTCCGGAACNCTGCANACCACAGCAACGGACCACTGTGCCTTCTGTGCCGAGCAGAAAGCGGCTGGTAAAGATGACTTTACCAAAATTCCAAACGGTACNGCCGGTGTGGAAGAGCGTATGTCGGTGATCTGGGAGAANGGCGTGAATTCCGGCCGTATGACGCCAAACGAATTNGTNGCCATNACCTCCACCAATGCGGCACAGATCTTTAACGTGTATCCGCGCAAAGGCACCATCGCCGTNGGTTCTGATGCCGATATCGTGGTGTGGGACCCGAATGCCAGCAAAACGCTGTCTGCCGGTACTCATAAATCAAAAATCGACTTCAATATTTTTGAAGGCATGACGGTNACCGGTATTCCGGCAGCAACGNTGGTGAACGGTAAAGTCGTGTACAAAGATGGTGAAGTGATCGGTAAAGCCGGTGATGGTGTGTACTTTAACCGTCCGGCCTATGCCAGCTATTACGATGCGGTTAAACGGAAAAATGAACTGGCCGAGCCAAAGGCCGTTGCCCGTTAATTGCTGGGGTCCGGCTGTGGCAGAGCTGCCGGATCATAACGAACTCAGTTAGCCCGCCGGGAGGGATTCCGGCATCCGCTTTTCCCTTTAACCAAGCACGGTCGAAGCCGTAGGTGCCAGCTGAGCTGTCGGTACCGGTGGTGGGAGTCTGGTTAAAGGGTTTTTTATTTTCGCTTTTGCCTTTTGTATCGGTGCCAATATTTCCATTCTGTTGGCTGCATAAAGTTTAATGGACGGACAACCTTGTGGGTGGGGTGCCGCTGTTGGGATGACTTTCGGTGCAGAAGGCCTTTTTATTTCCGTCTGTTTTATACCCGTCTGGTTGTAATCGTTATGGAGCCGCTGATCAGAGAACCGGAACGCTGTTAATCAGTGGCTGGCAATATGTCTGTCCCTTCCTTTCTGCGCAGCTGCACACCTACGTGGTAAACTGCCGGCTGTTATCCCGGATTTCAGCAATACCATGATTCATATCGCACTGATTAACCCCAAAGATGTTACTAATGTTGGTTCTGCTCTGAGAGCCATTGGCTGTTATCAGGCCGATGGGCTGTTTTATACCGGCAACCGCTATGAAACCGCGCGCCGCTATCGTACTGATACCAATGCGGCCCACGAAACCACTCATGTAGAGCATGTAGCGGCGATCCCGGAGGCCATTGCCAAACTGCCGGAATCCACCCAGGTGATTGCGGTGGAGCTGGTCGAAGGGGCAACGGCGCTGCCGGATTTTAAACATCCGCAGGATGCGCTGTACGTCTTTGGTCCGGAGGATGGCAATTTGCCGCAGCCGGTAGTGGATGTCGCCGACGAAGTGGTATACGTACCGACGGTGGGCTGCATGAATCTGGCGGCCACGGTCAACGTGGTGCTGTACGACAGAACAGCTAAGCTCGGGCTGGCAACGGATAAAAGCGCCGGTGAACTCATCCGAGCCAGTCGTGACAACAACAATCGCCTGAAAGTACGCCGCTGATTAATCGCGTCTGATATTGCCTGATCGAAGGACCCGCACACAGTCCGGAAAATGGCAGAGTGAAAGGACGCACATGAGAGTAAAGACGTTGAAAGAATCTGCTGTAGCCAAAGGATCTGAAAAAGCGCTGGGCTTACCTGAGCTGATTGCCATTGCTCTGGGCGGCATGATCGGCGGCGGTATTTTTACCATTCTCGGAATATCTGTGGCCATGATCGGCCCATACACGCCGCTGGCGATATTTGCCGGCGGTATGATTGCCGCACTGGCGGCGTATTCTTACGTGAAACTGGGTGTCTATTACCGCGATGAAGGGGCGACCTACGGCTTCTTCAAGCGCACCTTTCCGTCCTCGCCGGTGGCCGCTGCCTTAATCGGCTGGTACGTGATTTTCGGCTACATCGCGACCATTGCGCTATACGCCTATACCTTCTCCTCGTACGCGCTCAGCGGTTTTGAATGGGGCAGTAACGACGGTATCCGTAAAGCGGTAGCCTGCGGAATTATTGCCGTGTTTGCGCTGGTGAATATCTGGAGCGTTAAAGGCATGGGTAAGATCGAAGATCTGATGGTGTACACCAAGGTAGGTCTGCTGAGCATTATTGCCGTGGTGCTGCTGATGCATCGTAATACCAGCCTACCGCAGCTGTTTGCGCAGCAGGAGAGCGTGTTCTCATGGATGAATGTGCTGACCGTGGCAGCCGTGACATTTGTTGCTTATGAAGGCTTTCAGCTGGTTATTAATGCGGTTAAAGAAATGGATAACCCGGATAAAAACATTCCCCGGGCGATTTATTCTGCCATTGCGCTGGCGATTCTTATATATGTGGTGATTGCACTGGCGGCGATTCTGGCGATCCCGTTTGCCGATATTATCGCCAATGAAGAGTATGCTCTGGCGGCCGGTGCCGGCGATGTATTGGGCAGTGTGGGCAGCGATATTGTGATTCTTGGTGCTGTGCTGGCAACCAGCAGTGCGATTAACAGCACGTTGTTTGGTGCTTCCAGGCAAGTGGCAGTGATTGCCGAAGACCGCTTTTTTCCGTTGTCTCTGGCGCATCGCAGTCATAATATTCCGGTAGCCGCCATCGTGATGATGGCGCTGCTCTCCATGGTATTGATTCTGGCCGGTGGTCTGAAGGTGATACTGGAATTCGGCAGCGTGACCTTTTTACTGGTGTCACTGTTAATGGCTTATGCGAATTTCCGTATCCGCCATCTGACGCAGTCGTCACTGATTCTTACGCTCTTATCCATCGTCGGTTTAGCCGGTGGTGGGGTGCTGATTCTGAAATACGAATACAGCGATAATCCTGAGCAGATGATTTTTATGCTGGTGATTTATATCCTGCTGACCCTCGGAGCTTTAGCGTTTGCCCGCATTTCCGGCTCGAAGAAAGAAGAGCCTCAGCGTCGTTAAAGAAAGCTGGGTGAAAGACCTGGCAGAACGAATCAGAGAGTCCTTACTGTGCAGGCTGCGGGCAGTGATGACTGCCCAAAGCTGAAGCACATAACGGCCGGTCTTTATCTCTCGACCGTTATTACTCGACCGTTATTACTCGACCGTTATTGCTCAACTTCAATAATCGCCTGGGTAGCGCCTTCAATCCGCTTCATACCCATTATGGATACATCATGTCCGCCGGACGTCTCTTTAATTTGTTGCATATAACGGCTGATGTCGGCGGCGGAGTTCGCCCGCAGGGTGATGCGTATGCGCGGATCAAGCTTTTCAATATCAACCAGAATGATATCTTCCGGTGTTTCTGTGATTATCTGCTCCATCCACGCAGGCAGAGCATCAGCTGGCGCTTGCGCTGTATTGTGTAATGCAGCTGAAGTCGTGCTGATGGACTGACAGTTCTGGTCAGAATCACAGGTATTGCTGTTTGCCGTCAGCGGCAGAAGAAAAGCGGACAGCAGGAGAGAGGAGATCAGCGGTTTAAAGCAGGTTTTCATTCAATAATCCTTTATTGAAACAGAGTGAAATATCGCTAGTTGATATCGGTAGCCGATAATGGCGACAGATGATAACTCAGGTGTCAGATAGGATAAACAGACCGGGCTGCGGTAAGAACAGCAACCCGGGTGTTTATTTATATCACCACATCAGATCATCCGGGATCTGATAGGCTGCATACGGATCGTCTTCTTCCATCTCGCCGTGGGTTTTTTCGGCGATCACCATAAAGTAGTCGGCGTCACGCTGGCGGATTTTTTCCGCAACCGGCAGAGGAATGACGTCGTAGCCTTTTTGTCCCGGTACTTTATCTACCGTGATAATGGCCAGCTGGCCGCGGCTTAAACGGTCCCAGATTGCCTGGTCAACGTACAGCTGTTTCACTTTTTTACCATCGACAAACTGGTATTTAATATCCGCCTGTTCGCTGGTGATCGCATTGGTCAGAATCAGCTGGCGGATCTGCGCCTTAATGGCTTTTTTCTGCGCTTCGGTTTCTTTCTGGCGATTCAGCTCACGGTCGCGCGCTGCTTTTTCTTTGCGTGCGGCTTCCGCTTTTTCTTTTGCGCTGTCGAGATCATTATCCTGCCCGGTACGCTGCAGGTGATCCTGATGCTTCATATCTTTGGCGGCTTTTTTGGCCTTTTTCTTATCGATCAGACCGGCGGCCAGTAATTGTTCCTGAAGAGACTTTGCCATGTTGGTTTCCTTTTCTGACTCAGGCTTTCCAGACGCCGTCAGGAATTAATCCTGACAGTTCGGTAACGGTTGCATCACGCTGTTCAGTGCCGTCGGCAACTACGGTCACGTGGCCGAGCTTACGCGCCGGACGGGCTTCTTTGCCATAGGAGTGGCGGTAAGCATTGCTGATGCCTTCAGCTTTTTCCGCAGGCGTTTCGTCACTGATCACGTTGATCATGGCCACGGCATTGTATTTGGCTGTTGTGGCACCCAGTTCGCGGCCGGAGATGGCCAGCATATGATTGCGGAACTGGCTGGTTTCAGCGCCTTCAATCGACCAGTGACCGGAGTTGTGTACGCGTGGCGCCACTTCGTTGGCCACCAGGCCATCGGCGGTTTCAAACAATTCCAGAGTTATCGTGCCGACGTAGTCCAGGCTGTCAGCCAGCTGGCGGATATAATTCTGCGCCTGCTGCGCTTTGGCTTCACTCAGACCCGCACAAGGGTAGAGGGAGTAACGCAGAATGCCTTCGTGATGCACGTTTTCTGTCATCGGCCAGATGACCATATTGCCGTTTACGTCGCGGCTGGCAATCACGGAAGTTTCGCGGGTAAAGGTAACGAAAGCTTCAGCAATCAGTTCACGGTTACCGATGGCCTGCCATGCAGGTTCGGCATCAGCGGCAGAACGCAGCACAAACTGACCTTTACCGTCGTAACCTTCGGTGGTGGTTTTCAGCACGATGGGCAGGCCCAGCTGTGCAACGGCGTTTTTAACGTCTTCCAGAGAGTTAACAGCACAGAAGTCAGCGGTGGCGATACCGGCAGCACGCAGAGCGTTCTTTTCCAGTAAACGGTTCTGGAATGTTTTCAGCGCTTTCAGGCTTGGGTACAGCTTATCGGCAACGCCTTCGAGGCGGGCGACGATATGCGCCGGAATGTTTTCCGTCTCATAGGACACACGGTCAACACTGGCGATAAATGCATCCAGAGCTTCATCACTGTGATTGCGCAGATCGTACAGTGAGACTTCAAGATCTGTGAGGTCCTGAATGCTGTCCATGGCCATCTGACCAAGCTGGCCGTTACCCAGAATTCCGATTTTCATGTGCGTGTTACTCTCTTTAATACGGGTTGCTGCGCTTACAGCGCGGTGCGTGGATCTGGTTCTGACAGTACGGTGTCGGTCTGGGTCTGACGGAATTCGTCGATCTTGCTCATCAGCGCATCGTCAGCCGTGGCCAGAATCTGAGCGGCCAGCAGGCCGGCATTTTTGGCACCGGCATCGCCAATGGCCAGAGTGCCGACGGCGACACCACCGGGCATCTGTACAATCGACAGCAGGGAATCAAGGCCGCTCAGGGCACGGGATTTCACCGGAACACCAAGTACTGGTAATGAGGTTTGGGAGGCACACATGCCTGGCAGGTGTGCAGCACCGCCGGCACCGGCGATGATCACTTTCAGGCCACGTTCCTGCGCGCTTTTGGCATAGTCGAACAGCAGATCCGGTGTACGGTGTGCGGAAACCCCCTTCACTTCATAAGCAACGCCCAGCTTGTCCAGCATGTCGGCGGCGTGTTGCATGGTGGGCCAGTCGCTTTTCGAGCCCATGATGATTCCAACCTTAACGGTCATCTGCTTTTCCTCGTTGTCATAACGTCTGCTCAGGGTGTCCGATTCTGCCTCGCCGGTCTGGCTTTGCAGTCGTTTCTGCCTGCTGTATGCGGATCGTTTATCTGTTGTTCTTAATCGGATCGGTAAACGCCCGGGAGTAGGGTAACTGCCTGCGGCGGATGTCCGGAAAGCGGCGCATTCTAGCACAAGCCGGAGGCGAGAATCAGTCCTGTTGCGGCGCAGGGCTGATCATTCCTGCCAGCGCTGAGATGATAAGAATGTCATCATTGTCGGGTGTTGGCGGTTGTTATTAATCCCTTTAAAACTTAAGGGTAAATCAGCGTTGTTGTTTACATTGTGTTTATCGTGAATTCGCTTGATTGATTGATGCCATATTGATGTCAAATATGGGTGTTTTTTGACTATTCAGTATGCTTCAGGTGGTTATCGGCCGGGGCGGTTTTTTGTTGGGGCTGGTATCTGTTTGGGTTCAGGTAGCCACTCAGACCGCTGTGTCAGAGCGGCTGTGTCAGAGCGGCTGTGTCAGAGCGGCTGTGTCAGAGCGGCTGTGTCAGAGCGGCTGTGTC
>PAJK01000004.1 GCA_002706025.1 Oceanospirillaceae bacterium | reverse complement strand
GTAGCGCTGATCGCCATCTGTGCGCATGCCTGGGTAGGTATGTGGACCATCTCAACTGACTACCTCAAAAAGGCAGCCGTCCGTTTTGGCTTCCAGCTGGTATGTGCAGGTTTCCTGTTTGTATACCTGGTTTGGGGTATCGACATNCTCTGGAGTGTGTAAGTCATGTCTAAAATCAGAACCAAATCATTTGATGCAATCGTGATTGGTGGTGGTGGTGCAGGTATGCGTGCNGCACTGCAGCTGACCGAAGCCGGCATCAACACAGCGTGTATTACCAAGGTTTTCCCAACCCGTTCGCACACTGTATCTGCGCAGGGCGGTATTACCTGTGCAATCGCTTCCGCTGATCCTAATGACGATTGGCGCTGGCACATGTACGACACCGTAAAAGGTTCCGACTACATCGGTGACCAGGACGCAATTGAATATATGTGTTCNATTGGTCCTCAGGCGGTATTTGAACTGGACCACATGGGTCTGCCGTTCTCCCGTACTGAAGAAGGTCGTATTTATCAGCGTCCTTTCGGTGGTCAGTCCAAAGATTTCGGTAAGGGTGGCCAGGCTGCCCGTACCTGTGCTGCTGCTGACCGTACTGGTCACGCTCTGCTGCACGCCCTGTATCAGGGTAACCTGAAAGGCGGTACTACCTTCCTGAACGAATGGTACGCCGTTGATCTGGTGAAAAANGAAAAAGGCCAGGTTGCTGGTGTTATCGCCATCGAAATCGAAACCGGCGAAACTGTTTTCATTAAAGCCAANGCGACTGTTCTGGCGACCGGCGGTGCCGGCCGTATTTATCAGTCCACTACCAATGCTCTGATCAACACTGGTGANGGTGTTGGTATGGCGATCCGNGCCGGCGTGCCGATGCAGGATATGGAAATGTGGCAGTTCCACCCAACCGGTATTGCCGGCGCTGGTGTACTGGTTACTGAAGGCTGTCGTGGTGAAGGTGGTTACCTGATCAACAAAGACGGTGAGCGTTTCATGGAACGTTATGCGCCTAACGCTAAAGACCTTGCTGGTCGTGACGTTGTGGCCCGNTCTATGGTTCTGGAAATTCTGGAAGGCCGTGGCTGTGGCGANNATGCNGANCACGTATTCCTGAANCTGGACCACCTGGGTGAAGAAACCCTGAACGCCAAGCTGCCAGGTATTCTGGANCTGTCCCGTACNTTTGCTCACGCAGACCCTGTTAAAGAACCGATTCCGGTTGTTCCTACCTGTCACTANATGATGGGTGGTATTCCGACTAACATCGGTGGTCAGGCTCTGACTCAGGACGAAAACGGTAACGANGTGGTTATCGAAGGTCTGTATGCAGCGGGCGAAATCGCCTGTGTATCCGTTCACGGTGCAAACCGTCTGGGCGGTAACTCTCTGCTCGACCTGGTGGTATTCGGTCGTGCGGTTGGTCTGCAGGTTGAGAAGAGCTTTAAAGAAGGCTTCGACTTCGTACAGCCTACCGATGAAGATGTTGAGCGCGCTATGGGTCGTCTGAACCGTCTGAACACTGCCACAAGCGGNGAGAAGGTTGCAGAAGTCCGTGCTGAACTGCAGAAAACCATGCAGCTGTACTTCGGTGTATTCCGNGAAGGNGAAAGCATGGAGAAAGGTCTGGAAATGCTGAANGCCATCGGCGAACGTGTGAAAAACACTGTTCTCGAAGACAAGAGCGGACCTTTTAACACTGCGCGCATCGAAGCTCTGGAGCTGGATAACCTGTTCGAGACNGCTTACGCGACNGCTGTTGCTGCGATTGAGCGTAAAGAGTCCCGCGGTGCTCACGCCCGTAATGACTTCACTGAGCGTGACGATGAGAACTGGCTGTGCCACTCATTGTACTTCCCAGCCACCAAGACTATCGGTAAACGTGCGGTTAACTTTGCTCCAAAAACCATGGAAGCATTCCCGCCGAAGATCCGTACTTATTAATAGGGGAGCANAANAATGCTGGTGAGTATTTATCGCTATAATCCGGAAACTGACGAAGCGCCTTACATGAAGGACTACGAGATTACGATCCCTGGTAACAGGGACGTAATGGTTCTCGATGTTCTGAATCTGGTGAAAGAACAGGATCCGACTCTGGCTTACCGCCGCTCATGCCGTGAAGGCGTGTGTGGTTCAGACGGTATGAACATTAACGGCAAAAACGGCCTGGCATGTATCACACCAATTTCTGAGCCTACCAAAGGCAAGATGGACAAGCTGGTGCTGCGTCCGCTGCCTGGTCTGCCGGTAATCCGTGACCTGGTGATCGACATGTCTCTGTTCTATAAGCAGTACGAGAAGATCAAGCCTTACCTGGTGAACGATACCCCGGTACCGGCGATCGAACGTCTGCAGTCACCGGAAGAGCGTGCGAAACTGGATGGCCTGTACGAGTGTATTCTCTGTGCATGTTGTTCAACTGCATGTCCTTCTTTCTGGTGGAACCCGGACAAGTTTGTTGGCCCATCAGGCCTGCTGCAGGCTTACCGCTTCCTGGCGGACAGCCGTGATACCTCTACAGCAGAACGATTGGCGGATTTGAGCGATCCGTTCAGTGTGTTCCGTTGCCGTGGCATCATGAATTGTGTCAATGTGTGCCCGAAAGGACTTAATCCAACGCGCGCAATTGGTCACATCCGTAATATGCTGCTGAACCAGCAGGTATAACTGCGGAACATACTGTCTCTGACAGTATTAGACGTAAGTGGGCTGGACATACAGCCCGCTTCCGTTAACATTTTTTCAAAAATAGAGCTCAAAAAGCTTTATTTTTAACTAAGCTAGTTTTTTAGTTGAGGGTACGGGGAATTCCCGGTTCACCTCAGAGGCCTTGCGATCTATCCGATCGGCCCTCTAATTCGCGTAGCGCTAGAGCCGGTGCAACTTCTCTGTGGGTGATTTCCCTCGTTTTCTACCAAAACAGGGTGGTCGTACATGCACGAGCAGACAATGGAGCAACTATGGAGCACCTCCCAGCTCGCCGGGGGTAATGTTGCTTATATCGAAGAACTCTTCGAAACCTACCTTAGAGATCCTAACGAGGTCCCTGAAGAGTGGCGTANNTATTTCGACAAACTTCCCCGCGTCGATGAGAATATCTCCACAGATACNCCTCANAAGCCCATTCGGGAACAGTTTCTCCTTCTTTCCAAAAATCAGCACAGANCCCGTCCGGTATCTCAGNGTGCTGTAAGTTCGGATCACGAGCGTAAGCAGATTCAGGTTCTGCTGCTGATCCACGCCTTCCGTGGNCGTGGTCATCAACACGCCAANCTNGATCCACTGGGTCTGATGCAACGTGAAAGCGTGCCGGATCTGGATCTTTCTTTCCATGGCCTTTCCCGNGCGGATCTTGATACCAAGTTCCATACCGGTTCCCTGTTTATCGGTCAGGAAGAAGCAACACTGAANGACATTATGGAAGCATTGGAAACCACTTACTGCGGTACAGTAGGTGCGGAGTACATGCACATCGTGAANACGGCTGANCAGCGCTGGTTCCAACAGCGTCTGGAAAGNGTACGCACGAATCCTAAGTACGGCTCCGAAGTTAANTTACACCTGCTCGAGCGTCTCACCGCAGCTGAAGGTCTGGAAAAATACCTGGGNTCCCGTTACCCGGGCGTTAAGCGTTTCGGNCTGGAAGGTGGTGAAAGCCTGATNCCGCTGATGGANGAACTGATCCAGCGCAGCGGTACCTACGGTGCAAAAGAAATTGTTATCGGTATGGCGCACCGTGGTCGTCTGAATACCCTGATCAACACNCTGGGTAAAAAGACCTCCGACCTGTTTGATGAATTCGATGGTAAAGCCAAGTATGTATCTCACGGTGACGTGAAATACCACCAGGGTTTCTCCTCAAACGTTATGACATCCGGTGGCGAAGTTCACCTGGCGCTGGCATTCAACCCGTCTCACCTGGAAATTGTTTCTCCGGTGGTTGAAGGTTCCGTACGTGCCCGTCAGGACCGTCGTAAAGATACGACCGGCGAGAAAGTGGTTCCTGTCAGCATCCACGGTGACTCTGCATTCGCAGGTCAGGGTGTGGTGATGGAGACCTTCCAGATGTCTCAGACCCGCGCTTACAAAACCGGCGGTACTATCCATATCGTGGTGAACAACCAGGTTGGTTTTACTACCTCCAACCGTCACGATACCCGTTCAACTGAATACGCTACCGATGTGGCGAAAATGGTTGAAGCGCCGATTCTGCACGTAAACGGTGATGATCCTGAAGCTGTGCTGTTTGTTACTCAGCTGGCTGTTGATTACCGTAACGAATTCAAGAAAGACGTTGTTATCGACCTGGTATGTTACCGTCGTCGTGGTCACAATGAAGCGGACGAACCTTCCGGTACTCAGCCACTGATGTATGCTGCGATCAAAAAGCAGAAAACAACCCGTGAACTGTATGCCAACCGTCTGATTTCAGAAGGTGTGCTGGATGAAGCAGCTGCCAAACAGCTGGAAGAAGACTATCGCCAGGATCTGGATAACGGTAACCACGTTGTTAAGAGTCTGGTAAAAGAACCAAACAAAGAACTGTTCGTTGACTGGACCCCACACCTGGGCCACGAATGGACAGCCAAGGCTGACACCAGCTTCGATCTGAAACGTCTGCAGGAACTGGCTGCTCAGCAGCAGGAAGTTCCGGAAGGCTTCTCGATCCAGCGTCAGACCGGCAAAATTCTGGAAGACCGCAGCCGTATGGCCGCTGGTGCAAACCCGATTAACTGGGGTTTTGCAGAAACCATGGCGTACGCCACTCTGATCGATCAGGGCTATCAGGTCCGTCTTACCGGTCAGGATGTGGGTCGCGGTACTTTCTCTCACCGTCACGCTGTTCTGCACAGCCAGAAAGACGGTTCTCTGTATATTCCGCTGCAGCATGTCCGTGAAGATCAGCCTAACTTCGACATCTACGATTCACTTCTGTCTGAAGAAGCTGTGCTGGCCTTTGAATACGGTTATGCCACTACCACCCCTGGTGCACTGGTAATCTGGGAAGCCCAGTTCGGTGACTTCGCCAACGGCGCGCAGGTGGTATTCGACCAGTTTATTTCTTCCGGTGAGCATAAATGGGGACGCCTGTGTGGCTTAACCATGCTGCTGCCACATGGCTATGAAGGTCAGGGCCCTGAACACTCTTCAGCCCGTCTTGAGCGTTACCTTCAGCTGTGTGCAGAGCACAATGTTCAGATTTGTGTACCTTCAACTCCTGCGCAGGTTTACCACATGCTGCGTCGTCAGGTGATCCGTCCGCTGCGTAAGCCGCTGGTCGTTATGTCACCTAAGAGTCTGCTGCGTCACAAACTGGCTACCAGCACACTGGAAGAACTCGCTGAAGGCAGCTTCCAGACCGTTCTGGATGAACTTGATGAACTGAATCCGGAAAAAGTACGTCGCGTACTGCTGTGTGCCGGTAAGGTTTATTACGATCTGCTCGAACGTCGCCGTGCAGAAGAAATCGACGACATCGCCATCGTGCGTATTGAGCAGCTGTATCCGTTCCCGGCTGACGATCTGAATGACGTGCTGAAAAAATTCAGCAATCTGAAAGAGGTTTACTGGGTACAGGAAGAGCCAATGAACATGGGTGCCTGGTACAGCAGTCAGCACCATATGCGCCGCGCTCTGGCAGAAATTAATCCTGATCTGCATCTTGAGTATGCCGGTCGTGATGCTTCTGCTTCTCCGGCTGCAGGTTATATGGCGCTGCACCTTCAGCAGCTTGAACAATTTATCAAAGACGCTCTGGATCTGCAGGGCTAGGTAATCGCAGAGAATTTCTAAGGAAAATATGTAATGAGCATCGAAATTAAGGCACCCACTTTTCCTGAGTCTATCGCCGACGGTACAGTGGCCACCTGGCACAAAAAGCCAGGCGAGCCAGTAGAGCGTGATGAACTGATTGTTGATATTGAAACCGACAAAGTGGTTCTGGAAGTCGTGGCACCAGCCAACGGCACTATCAAAAATATCATCAAAGACGAAGGCGAAGTGATTCTGAGCGATGAAGTCATCGCGATCTTCGAAGAAGGCGACGTAGCTGCTGCAGCACCTGCTGCAGAAGAAAAACCAGCTGCCGCTGAAGCTGCTGCGGATTCCGATGACGACGGCGATGCCGTTGCCGGACCAGCTGCACGTAAACTGGCTGCAGAAAAAGGCATTAACCTGTCCGATGTTAAAGGCACAGGTAAAGGCGGTCGTGTTACTAAAGAAGACGTTCAGAACTTCACCAAAGCTGCGCCTGCAGCAGCGCCAGCGCCAGCAGCAGCACCTGCTCCTGCGGCAGCTCTGCCAGCCGGTGAGCGTGTTGAAAAACGTGTTCCAATGACCCGTCTGCGTGCCACCATCGCCAAACGTCTGGTTGATGCGCAGCAGAACGCGGCCATGCTGACTACCTACAACGAAGTCAACATGAAGCCTGTCATGGATCTGCGTAAAACATACAAGGATCAGTTCGAGAAAGCGCACGGCGTCAAGCTGGGCTTTATGTCTTTCTTCGTTAAAGCGGCTACTGAAGCCCTGAAACGCTTCCCGGCAGTGAACGCGTCTCTGGATGGTAACGACATGGTTTACCACGGTTACCAGGACGTAGGTGTTGCAGTATCTACTGAGCGTGGTCTGGTTGTACCTATCCTGCGCGATACTGACAGCATGGGTCTGGCTGAAATCGAAAGCACCATCGGTGATTTCGCTAAGCGCGGCCGTGACGGCAAGCTGGGCATCGAAGACATGCAGGGCGGTACCTTTACTATCACCAACGGTGGTATTTTCGGTTCCCTGATGTCTACTCCTATCCTGAACCCACCGCAGACCGCTATCATGGGTATGCACAAGATTCAGGAACGCCCAATGGCAGTAAATGGTCAGGTTGTTATCCTGCCAATGATGTACCTCGCACTGTCTTATGACCATCGTATGATCGATGGTAAAGAAGCTGTGCAGTTCCTGGTAACTATCAAAGAACTGCTGGAAGATCCGGCTCGTATGCTGCTGGACATTTAATCGGATAGTAAAGGAAAAGAGATGAGTAATAAGTTTGATGTGGTCGTCATTGGTGGCGGCCCTGGTGGTTATGTAGCCGCTATCCGTAGTGCCCAGCTGGGCCTGAAAACCGCATGTATCGAAAAATGGCTGAACAAAGACGGTAAAGCTGTATTTGGCGGTACCTGTCTGAACGTTGGTTGTATCCCATCCAAAGCGCTGCTGGATACTTCTCACCGTTATGAAGAAGCGAAAGAAAAATTTGACGTTCATGGTATCAGCACCGGTGATGTGAAAATCGACATCGCTACCATGCTGCAGCGTAAAGACCAGATCGTTAAAAACCTGACCGGTGGTGTTGCGACTCTGCTGAAAGCAAACGGCGTAACCACTTTTGAAGGTACCGGTAAGGTACTGGCTGGTAAAAAAATTGAATTTACCAACCACTCAGGTCAGACAGAAACTCTGGAAGCGGACAACATCATCATCGCGACCGGTTCTGTACCGTTTAACATTCCTTCTGCGCCACTGACAGACGACGTTATCGTTGACTCTACCGGTGCTCTGGAATTCACCGAAGTACCTAAGCGTCTGGGCGTGATTGGTGCCGGTGTTATCGGTCTGGAACTGGGCAGTGTGTGGATGCGTCTGGGTGCAGAAGTTGTGGTACTGGAAGCTCAGGACAAGTTCCTGCACATCCTGGATCAGGCTGCTGCTAAAGAAGCTCAGAAATTGTTCACCAAACAGGGCATGGACATCCGTGTCAACGCCCGTGTGACCGGTACTGAAGTGAAAGGCAAACAGGTAACCGTGACTTACCAGGATGCTGAAGGCGAAAAAACTGAAACCTTCGACAAACTGATTGTTGCCGTAGGCCGTCGCCCATACACTGAAGGCCTGCTGTCTGGTGACAGCGGTGTTGAAATGGACGAGCGTGGCTTTATTCACGTGGATGATGCATGTCGTACTGACGCACCAGGAATCTGGGCAATCGGTGACGTGGTCCGTGGTCCTATGCTGGCACACAAAGCGTCTGAAGAAGGCGTTATGGTTGCTGAGCGTATAGCCGGTCATCACGCACAGGTTAACTACGACGTGATTCCTTCTGTGATTTACACCCATCCGGAAATTGCTTCCGTGGGTAAATCTGAAGAACAGGTTAAAGCTGACGGTACCGAGTACAACGTGGGTATGTTCCCATTTGCTGCGATCGGCCGTGCAATGGCATCTGGCGAAACTGACGGTTTCGTTAAGATCGTTGCCGACGCTGACAGCGACCGCATCCTTGGCGCGACCGTTATTGGTCCAGCTGCGGGCGAACTGTGTCAGCAGATCGTTATTGCGATGGAATTCGGCTCTACTGCAGAAGACATCGGTATGATGGTGTTCTCACACCCAACCGTATCTGAAGCTGTTCACGAAGCTGCTCTGGCAGTGAACAATGCCGCGATTCACAAGGTGAACCGTAAGCCTAAGAAAAAATAATCCGGGTAGGGATTAAAGGACATCGTCGCTCAGTGGGCGGTGTTCACAAGAATAAATTTTGGAGCGGAAGACGTTTTTCATTTGGTGAATTTCCGATTCAAGCTCTGGATAAACTGGCCCGGGTCTCCGGGCCATTGTTTATGGCCGTATAATGGTACTTCCTGGTGCCGCCGACAAAATCGGTTATGCGGTTAACTGAGGCCGCCGGGTCAACCCCGGCAATAAAACAAGAGACAGGACAAAAGCGATGAACCTTCACGAATATCAGGGTAAACAGCTTTTCGCTCAGTATGGTCTGCCAGTATCCAAAGGTGTGGCAGCCAAAACTGCAGAAGAAGCTGTAGCTGCAGCGGACACCATTGGTGGTGACCGTTGGGTAGTAAAAGCACAGGTACACGCCGGTGGTCGCGGTAAAGCGGGCGGTGTGAAACTGGTTTCATCAAAAGACGAAATCAAAGCCTTTGCTGAACAGTGGTTGGGCAAAAATCTGGTAACTTACCAGACTGACGAAAATGGCCAGCCTGTAAGCCGTATTCTGGTAGAAACCTGCACGGATATCGCCAATGAGCTGTATCTGGGCGCGGTTGTTGACCGTTCTACCCGTCGCGTTGTTTTCATGGCGTCTACTGAAGGCGGTGTGGAAATTGAAAAAGTTGCGGAAGAAACTCCGGAAAAAATTCTGAAAGCGACCATTGATCCGCTGACTGGTGCACAGCCTTACCAGGGCCGTGAACTGGCATTCAAACTGGGTCTGCAGGGCGATCAGATCAAACAGTTCACCAAGATCTTCATGGGTCTGGCGCAACTGTTCGTAGAAAAAGATCTGGCGCTGATCGAAATTAACCCACTGGTTATCAAAGAAGACGGTGATCTGCACTGTCTGGACGCTAAAATTGGCGTTGATGGTAACTCTGTATACCGTCACAAAGATCTGCAGGAAATGCAGGATCCTTCACAGGAAGATGCCCGTGAAGCTGAAGCTGCTGAGTGGGATCTGAACTACGTAGCGCTGGATGGCAACATCGGCTGCATGGTGAATGGCGCTGGCCTGGCCATGGGTACTATGGACATGGTAGCTCTGCACGGCGGTTTCCCTGCTAACTTCCTCGACGTAGGTGGCGGTGCGACCAAAGAACGTGTTGCTCACGCTTTCAAACTGATCCTGTCTGACGACAAAGTAAAAGCCGTTCTGGTGAACATCTTCGGTGGTATCGTGCGTTGTGACATGATCGCTGAAGGTATTATCGGTGCTGTTAAAGAAGTTGGTGTAAACGTTCCTGTTGTTGTTCGTCTCGAAGGTACCAATGCCGACCTCGGTAAAAAAGTACTGGATGATTCCGGCCTCGATATCATCGCGGCTGAAAGTTTAACAGACGCTGCAGTTCAGGCAGTTAAGGCAGCGGGGAACTAAGATATGTCTATTCTGATTAATAAAGACACCAAAGTTATCTGTCAGGGTTTCACTGGCGGTCAGGGTACTTTCCACTCTGAACAGGCAATCGCATACGGCACCAAAATGGTTGGTGGTGTAACTCCGGGCAAAGGTGGTACTGAACATCTGGGTCTGCCGGTTTTCAACACTGTTAAAGACGCTGTTGAAGCCACTGGTGCTGAAGCATCTGTTATCTATGTACCAGCGGCTTTCTGTAAAGATTCCATCCTGGAAGCTGCAAACGCCGGTATTAAGCTGATCGTATGTATTACTGAGCACATTCCGGTTATGGATATGCTGCAGTGTAAAGTGAAGTGTGATGAGCTGGGCGTGCGCCTGATCGGTCCTAACTGTCCGGGTGTTATCACTCCGGGAGAGTGTAAGATCGGTATTATGCCAGGTCACATTCACCTGCCAGGTAAAGTGGGCATCGTTTCCCGTTCCGGTACTCTGACTTACGAAGCGGTTAAGCAGACTACTGACTACGGTTTCGGCCAGTCTACCTGTGTTGGTATCGGTGGTGACCCGATNCCGGGTTCTAACTTCATCGACATTCTGGAAATGTTCCAGAACGACCCACAGACTGAAGCCATCGTAATGATCGGTGAAATCGGTGGTACTGCAGAAGATGAAGCTGCTGCTTATATCAAAGCAAACGTGACTAAGCCTGTTGTATCTTACATCGCAGGTGTTACCGCTCCNNNNGGTAAGCGTATGGGNCANGCTGGTGCAATTATCTCNGGNGGTAAAGGTACTGCNGNNGANAAATTCGCAGCNCTNGAAGACGCTGGTGTTAAAACCGTACGCTCTCTGGCGCAAATCGGTGAAGCACTGAAAGAAGTAACCGGCTGGTAAGATTAAGCCGCTTATTACTTTTTAAAAACCCGCTTCGGCGGGTTTTTTATTGCCTGAACATTATCCGCATTGTGTTTAATTGCCGCCCATCTGTCTGCGATTATGCAGTAAACTTTAGTTTTGTTTTACCTGTCAGGTTTTTATGCAGATAGTGAACATGAAAGACCGCCCGGACGCCTGTCGTTTATTGGCGCAGTGGCATTACGAAGAATGGAAAGAGCTGTATCCAACGGATACAGAGGAAACCTTTTACCGTGATTTGCAAAAGTCGCTGGGCGCNGACGANATTCCTTCCACCTGGCTGATGGTGGATGGAGAGACCATACTCGGCAGCTGCAGCATCATCGAAGACGATATGGAAAGCCGCCAGGATCTGACGCCCTGGCTGGCCAATGTGTTTGTTCATCCGGATTATCGCGGTCAGGGNCTGGGCAGTAAGCTGGTTAACGCTGTTATGCAGAAAGCCCGTGATATTGGCTTACAGCGTTTTTATCTTTTCACTGAAGACCANACNGCTTTATATCAGAAGCTCGGCTGGACGGTGCACGAAGAGATGCTTAACAACGGTATTCCGGTAACCATTATGCGTGTTGATTTCGCCTGAAGATTAAGGCTGNTNCAGCAGGGNNCNNAAAAAAGCCGGTACCTCGANACCTGCCGGGCCGTACTGATGTTCAGCAAAGGCGTCTTCCACATTGGAGGGTTCCAGATTGAGCTCAACCGTGTGGGCGCCGGCTTCACGTGCAACCTGAACAAANCCGGCCGCCGGATACACATGNCCGGAAGTGCCTATGCTGACGAACAGATCGCATTGATCCAGNGCNGCGTAAATCTCATCCATATANAGNGGCATTTCACCGAACCAGACAATATGCGGTCGCAGAGAATTCTGNTGGCAGCAGGGGCAGGNGGTGTCGTCAGAAATATCGTCGCTGAAGGTGATGACNTTACCGGAATTCAGACAGCGGGCTTTCANCAGTTNNCCATGCATATGTAANAGCTTCTGACTGCCGGCTCTTTCATGCAGGTCATCAACGTTTTGGGTAACCAGTAAAAATTCGCCGTCGAAATGTTGTTCAAACTCTGCCAGAGNNATATGGGCAGCGTTAGGTGTTACATCGTTTAACTGGCGCCGGCGATCGTTATAAAAACGTTGAACCAGCTCAGGGTTGCGGGCAAATGCTTCCGGTGTGGCTACATCTTCAACACGGTGGTTTTCCCACAAGCCATCGCCATCACGAAAGGTCTTTAAGCCGGATTCTGCAGAAATTCCGGCACCTGTCAGTACCACGATACGACGGAAAGAAGTCTTCATTCNTCACCTGTAAAATGATCAGAAAAGAAAGCACGGATTTCATCACTGCGCTGAATTGCATCAGTGTACCCAAGCTCAATCAGATCTTTACAGAATCCGTGAGAAAATAACAGATAGCTGAGGATACCTGAGCCACTCTGACTGGTATTNCCNCTGCCGCCCAGTGCGATTCTCAGNGCTCTGGGTAATTCCTGAGCATGNANGCCNGCAATTTCATCCAGNGAACGGCTTGGGCTGATTTCCAGAAGCTCGATTTTTTTCAGCTCCATGGGTTCTTTCTTTTTCACCGAATCCGGAATTTTATCTATGGNGCGGTTGATACGCGTCAGTCGCTCGNTATCGGTTTCCATACTNTCGAGGAAGGCNGCATTTAACATGTGTCCCATCATTTTTGCCGGCGATGGNTAAAAGGNAGTGGAGCNGGACTTATGGATTTTATCCGCTGGCGCGCCAACACCTATGACCAGTATTTTTTCCGCNCCGAGATGCAGTGCCGGGCTCAGTGGNGCCAGCTGACGCACGGCACCATCAGCGTAATAATCGTCATGAATTTTGACCGCCGGAAATACCATTGGAATCGCAGATGATGCCATCAGNTGATCCAGGGTAATACGGCTGCGGGTACCGATGCGGCGCAGACGTTCCCAGTTATTGATNCTGTAATGGCCCTGATAAAAGCTGATGGANTCTCCGCTTTCCAGACCNGAGCAGTTAACGGCGATNGCNTGCAGGGCTCCNTTATCAATGGCCGGCTGAATCTGGTCGAATTTAATGACTTCGCGTAATAATTCTTTAAGCGGTGTGTTGTCCAGTAATGANACNGTGTCGTTACGGTAGCGTTTGCCAATGACCAGACTGCGGATGAGCCGGCCNAGNGGACGNCTGACGCCCATAAAATCGGTNCGATAAATCTGGTCACAGCTGAAATGCATCCAGATCCGTTCCAGATGGCGGATACCTATGCGGTAATTTTCGGCATAACTGGCGAGCGCCACGCCGTTGATGGCGCCAGCAGACGTTCCGGAAATAATATCGAAGGGATTGTAATGGCCTTTGGGCAAAATATTGTGAATCGCTTTNAGCACGCCAACCTGATAGGCCGCCCGGGCACCACCGCCTGACAGAATCAGACCGGTTTTTTTGACATCCACTTTTTCACGTCCATTTTTTATACTCAATGGAAACCTCTGTACTGCTCAGGTCACTGCCTTTGATTTCAGTATAGTGCATAATGCTGCGGCNTAAGATACAGGAGATTGATCCATGTTCACCGGAATCGTACAGACTAAGTTACCTGTGGCNCAGCTTGACCGACAGCAGGACCTGACAACCTTCACCTTTGATTTTTCTGACAGCCTGGTGGATGGCCTGAAAATTGGTGCATCGGTNGCCATTAACGGAACCTGTCTCACGGTACGCACCATCGACGCAAATCGCGTCAGCTTTGATGCTATCGCGCAAACGCTNAAAGTAACGAATCTGGGTGGTCTGGAGCAGGGTTCTGAAGCCAATATCGAACGTTCTGCGCGTTATGGCGACGAGATTGGTGGCCATGTATTGTCAGGGCATGTGATGGACNCGGTNAAGGTGCTGGCGGTGGANGACACCNCCAATAATCGCGTGGTGTGGATGGAGCGTCCGCAGCANCTGGCGCCATTTCTGCTCAATAAAGGCTTTGTCGCNCTGAATGGCTGNAGCCTGACCATTGCTGAATTAGAAGCNGAGCGCTTTTCCGTNCACCTGATTCCTGAAACCCGCGAAGTGACGACGTTCGGCACAGTGNAGGCGGGNGACGCCATCAATCTGGAAGTCGATGCNCAGACTCAGGCGGTCGTCGAAACGGTAAAACGTCTGTTGACCGATCCTGATCTGTCTGGTCAGTTACTGCAGAAATAAGCGGCGGCTTACAGGCTCTGCAGATAGCGGATAATATCGGCGGATTCAAACATCCATTGCTCTTCGCCGTTATCATTTTCAATCANCAGGCANGGCACGGTGGTACGNCCGGTGGCCTTGTGCTGTTGCTCACTGAAGGCGCGGTTCTGCAGTACATTACGTTTCTCAACGTCGACGTTAGCCTCAGGTAAAGATCGCAGCACNCGCTGNCAGAATGGGCAGGCATCGTAGTAGTAGAGCGCGTATTTCATAAATTTCCCCTGACAGATTCAGAATGGATTACACAGAGCTGGTTTTACTCTTTTTCATATCGGTTGTCGCGAACTGGTTCTCGGCGCTGGCCGGTGGTGGTGCCGGGCTGATTCAGCTGCCCATTCTGATTTTNATGGGACTGCCGTTTCCTCTGGCCCTGGCCACGCACAAGGTCGCTACCGTNGCCCTGGGCGTTGGCGCTACTCTGCGCCATTTAAAAGCNAAGACGCTGCAACCCTGGCTGCTGTGGCTTATTTTGCTCAGCGGCGCCCCCGGCGTTGCCATCGGTGCGCTTTTTATCCTGGGCGTCGACGCCCGCCACGCAGAGATTGCGCTGGGCCTGCTGACCCTGGCACTGGCGCTGTACTCCCGGCTCAGTCCGGGACTGGGGCTGANTGCTCAACCCCGTCACCGAAATACTNCTGATATTATCCTTGGTGGAATCGTCCTATTGCTAATAGGTTTTGCCAATGGGGCTCTTTCAGCCGGCAGCGGTCTGTTTGTGACATTATGGCTGGTTTACTGGTTTGGGCTGGATTACAAAACNGCCGTTGCCCAGACTCTGGTTGCNGTGGGGTTAGGCTGGAACNGCACCGGCGCTGTGACCATGGGTATTGGTGCCGACGTGCAGTGGAGCTGGGTGCCGGCACTGATCGCTGGCTCGCTGCTGGGAGGCTATCTCGGTGCGAATACGTCCATTCAGGCAGGCAATGCCACGATTAAGAAGGTTTATGAGGTGATTACTCTGGTGGTTGGTCTGAAGCTGCTGCTGGGGCCTCTGCTGTGAGTGTGTCGCCGTCTTTTGGCGGCAGCCAGCGTGCCAGCACAGTCCGCAGCGCCTCGATAGAGACAGGTTTGCTCAGGTAATCGTTCATACCTGCCTGGTGACAGCGTTTTTCGTCGCCTGATAACGCGTTGGCGGTGACCGCAATAATGGGAACCTTACTTTCCGCTACCGCCGATGTGCGGATAATGGCCGTTGCCTCAAAGCCATTCATTACCGGCATCTGGCAATCCATAAATATCAGATCGTAGTGATAACTGCGCTCGCCGTTCAGTAACGCCAGAGCTTTCTCGCCATTATCGGCAACATCGCATTCGATGTTCAGCCTTCGCAGCATGGCCCGCAGTACCCGTTGATTGACGTTGTTGTCTTCNACGATCAGGGCGCGGGCCTGAATGTANTCAATGGGGGTNAGGGAGTGCGCAGCGATGGCTGTTACTTTGCCGCTANTGCTNTGTTGCACAGGTTGCACNGGNATACTCAGGCAGACCCTTGTCCCTTTGTATTTTTCACTTTCAATNGTNACATCNCCCTGCATCGCGTNGCAGACCGCNCGCACCAGCGACAATCCTATGCCNAGCCCCTGATACTGGCGTTCCATTGANGAATCAGCCTGACCAAAATACTGCTGAATTCTTGCCAGCTCACTTTCGGTCATGCCAATNCCGNTNTCGATAATCTCAATGCTCAGGCAGGTTTTATNGTGAATTTGTCCCATGCCGGCTTTGACCGTGACAGAACCTTCGGCAGTGAATTTTTCCGCATTATCCAGCAGGGCTTTGAGGGCATGACGCAGGCATTTGATATCGGCGCGGACATAATCCGGGATATCGTCAGCNAGCTGCAGCTCGAAAGAAATACGATTGCGGGCGCANTATTGNTGGGTGTGGTCTGTGGCGGTCAGTAACAGGGTTCTGCAATCGACTGTTTCCGGAGAAAGAATGCGGTTACCGGCCTGAAGTTCTGTGTAAGTAAGGACGTTGTCGACCAGNTCCAGCATATCCCGGGCGCTGTCGCGNGCGTCCTGCAGATTATTCATCAGGTTGCGGCCTTTCTCTTCCGTGGCCAGTTCCAGCGAGCCGATAATGCCATTCAGNGGTGTNCGGAATTCATGACTGATCGTNGCCAGAAAATCATTTTTTAAACGATTGGATTCGGCTAATCGTTCAGCCCGGGNTTCAAGCTCTTTTTTCATCCGTGTTTCAGCCTGAATTTTTTCTTTCTGCAGCATTTTAATGCGGTCNGCCAGAGCAAAGGAGAGNAGTGTAATTTCCAGTGCGCTGCCGATTTTGCTGGCGTGTANTGTCCAAATATTATTGGGCAGCAGACCNAGCATCATGCCGATGGTAATCATACCGCCNATGATCAGNGCNACCCATGCGGCGAGAAAATAGCGCGCCTGACGNTGNCCNTTNAGCAGCATGGCAAAGGACGCATAAAACACACTGCTCAGGAAAATAACNCCAACGAATTTCCCGACACTCATAACGGTCGGAATATCAAAGATAAACGAGGTTACGCAGATGGCGAGGGAGAGNGTGACGCATAGCTTTAACGCCATNTCGGCGTATTTATGATGCAGTTTGGTCTGCAGAAAGCGGCGGGNGAAGGTCGAGCCAAAGACGCCNACCAGNCCAATGGTAAAGGGNATCGAAATNTGTTGGAACCAGCTCGAACCTGGCCATAAAAACTGATAGCCAAGGCCGCTTGTAGCCAGCTGAATCCAGGAAAACGCNGCAATATAGGCAATGTAATGCAGATAATCTGCGTCCCGGATACTGGTCCAGAGGAANAAGTTATACAGAAACATCACCAGCATCATGCCGTAATACAGACCCAGTCCGTATTGCTCGTTACTGCGCTCGGANGTGAAATGATTTACTTCCCATAAGCGCACCGGAACCTGCAACGAGCTGGAGCTGTGAACCTGCAGATANACCGTCTGTTTATGGTGTGTCTGAAAATACAGCGGCAGAATAAAATTGCGGTGTAATATCCGGCGGCTGTTGAAGGGCAGGGTATCACCCATTTTCTCGTGGTGGATCAGGTTCTGATGTTCATCCAGAACAAAAATATCAATGACGTCCAGCAGAGGGTAGTCAATTTCCATCAGCCATTCGTGNCCATACCCGGGCTGNCTCTGTACGGTAAATTTCAGCCAGAAACCGCTGGCGGTGAANCCTTCATTNAANACCGCTTTGGGATACAGCTGGAAAGGAATATTGTTATTCAGCAGATAAGGCAGNGACCACTGAATCAGCGGGTCTTCAATGAAATACAGGNCNCCGGCAGTCGTCAGTTTTTTACTGTCTGCCTGAATCGTCAGTATNTTCTCTTCATTGCTGGCCGGTTCNTCGCGGGCAANNGATTGCGGGGCGTGCAGAGACAGCAGTAAAAGCAGNGTGTTCAGCAACAGAAATATGCCGGGCTTACTGTTTGTCATACTCAGACCCATCAATGCCACATNTCATCACAGCATGCATCCNTANGNTACTNNCGGACNCGGCTGACTCANTTGAAAACACCTCAGGCACCCAATTTATCCCTGTTATTGTTATGTTGTATTCCTCCNNTGGTGACTGNAGACTATCAGTAGCAATATCAGTAATGCCAGAGGGATCCCCAGATCACCACCACCACCGGAAGAGGACGTTATCACGACNGTGGTCTGACTGGTATCCGCAGAACTGATCAGATTAATGTTCAGGTATTGCTCGNCTGCGGATGTATCAACATCGGCCGTTAANGTGCCACTGCTACTGTGNNATACCGACAGCGTCTGCGGATGATGCAACGACAGATCGCCTTGCCACAGATAGCGTACGGACGAATTGTTAATTGTAGTCGTACTCANNACTTCGCTGTTGCCATCGGTGAAAAACAGCGTTAACACCGGNCGTTCGCTGGTAAAGTCAAAGCCCGTGGCNCTGACNATGCCACGNAGGGTAAAGGCNGCATCTGCGGCCGTCAGTGTTACCTGAGNGCTGTTTGTCTGTGCCGCGGAGATCAGGATATTGCGGCTCTGGTAGCCATCAGCCGCCACGCTGAGCGTCAGACTTTCCGCNGGCAGCATAAGCGTGGCATTGCCACTGCTGTCGGTNACAGCGGATGTCGGTAAATTCCATTGCGCAAATCTGTCATCGCTGAGGCTNANCGTTACACCGCTCAGCGGCTGATCCCGGTTGTCGGTTACGTTGACGGTAAAGCTCACCGGCAGACTGAATNCCAGCGTGGNCAGGGTNTCNGGCACGTTGGCANCACTGGCTGTCACCACCGAACTGAANGGCGCCAGNNCGTCGGCNGCAAGAATGACGGTNGTAAGGTTANAAGCATCTTCATCGTCGGCAGCGGTGATGGTGCTGGCGTCATTGCCATCGATATCGATAAAGGANAGTGCTGCGTCGGCACTGCTGAGACTGATACCGCTACCGGCTTCTGCGCCCTCAATCTGCAGCATCTGTTGTGTATCTGCGGTGATCAGCAACGGGCTTACCGACGTTGTCAGCCGCAGCGGCCGTTGCAGCAGGAAGNTCGCGCTGTAACCGCTGTTGTCTTCTACGGTCAGGGCGTAGTTTCCGGCAAAGGCACCGGCAAAAGCATCGGACTGGGGCAGTAACAGGGTAAAGCCTGAATCANTGCTGAGCAGTCCGGTCGCATCTGAGCCGCNGTAAAAAAGCGTCGTTGTCAGCTGATTATCGCCACCGTTCAGGGTAAAACTGAAGTCTTCTGTACCGGCATTGATGGTGTCTCCATCNTAGAAAGTATTGCCGTCTGTGCTNAGTGTGAAGGCTGGCAGTACGGTNATTGNCAGGCTTGTCGCTGCGCTCAGNGCGCCGTCAGTGGCGCTTAAGTCAATGGTNCCGCTGCCGCTGCTGNTGGCATCAATCTGCAGTTCGCTGCCACTGAGACTGACCGAAACAAATGCCGGCGCCGACGTGACGGAATAACTGACACTGTCGCCGTCGGCATCCGTAGCNCTGAGCGTGANNGTTGTGGATTCACCGGCCAGCAGCGTTTCTGCCGCCAGACTGTCCCACACAGGAGCCTGATTATCGGCACTGAGGATATTGATGCTCAGCGTCGCTGACGCTGCCGCGCTGCCATCACTGACAGACACGTCAACCTGAGTGCCACCGGTCACATTGCCGGTCGGGGTAATGGTCAGTACCGCACCACTGAGAGCGGCAGTAACGGCGTTGCTGTCAAAGCTGACCAGACTGAAGGTCAGCGGATCACTGTCAGCATCCGATGCGGTCAGCGTGATGGTCAGTGAATCGCCGTCGGTGACACTGAACAGGGTATCTGAGGTGAACTGTGGTGCATCATTAACGGCAGTAACGTTCACGGTGAATGAAGTAGTATCCGTGGCGCTGCCATCGGAAACCGAGACCTCAATGGTACCGCTACCGGCGTAATTGGCCTGTGGCTGGATACTCAGCGTGCTGCCAGTGACGCTGGCACCGAGTGCGGAATCTGCATTGACCAGGGCGTAGCTGAGGCTGTCGCCGTCAACATCCGTCGCGCTTAACGTGACGTTCAGGGAGCTGTCTTCAGCGAGAGTCTGGGTCGAGACCGGCGCTATAACCGGCGCATCGTTCACCGCATTAATAGTGAGCACAAAACTGGTGGTATCTGTGTCTGTGCCGTCTGATACCTGCAGGCTGACGGTGCCACTGCCGTAATAATTGGCAGTGGGGGCAAAACTCAGCGTTGAACCGGAAATACTGGCACCAAAATCTGCCGCCGCAGAGACGATGGAATAGCTCAGACCGTCTCCATCGGCGTCACTGGCGGACAGGGAGACATCCAGCGTTGTATCTTCGTTCATGCTTTGCGCGCTGATGCTGTTAAACACGGGGGCGCTGTTGGCCGTCTGTAATGTCCAGCCAATATCTGCCAGCAAATAGCGGGCTAAACCTGNGCTGTCGAGAAATTCAGTGTATTGCGGCTCCATCAATTCGTTGGGCGTGGCATCGGTGTCAAAGTGACTGACGGATGAGCCGCCTTCGTAGGACGCCGGTGCGTACATCTGCATGCGGGCGCCGTTTACGCCGGCAGAAAAACCGCTCAATTGCGCATTGGTCTGACTGCCATCCCAAACCAGATTGCCGTCGTTGAGTATTGAGGTTGCACGTTGAGTGTCGTTGAGGTTCGTCAGCAGGGCGCCCTGACTGGCGTCGAACAGGAGTTGGGTGTAAGGATCGTAAACCGGGTCCGGCCCATAACTGGCGCCGCTGACCCCGTTACTCTGCAATAATGACAGAAACCCCATACCGTGAATAATTTCGTGCAACACGACGGACAGAAGCGAATTCAGGGTGCCGGACGGGGCATCAAATCCCAGGTACCAGCCATAGCCATCAAGACAACCTGGCTGGCCTAACTCACTGTTGAAGTTGGCATTGATATCCACGGTACCGGCATCGACGTCATAGTTCTGAAGCTGGTTCAGCAAGGCATCCGGAAACACGGTGTAACTGTCGCTGCCTGCATCGTAGATAAAGTGGAACTGTGCGGGCCCGGCGCTGCCAAGTGTCGCCGAAAAACTATCGCAATACAGTGGATCAAAGTTCGCAGAGACCTGCACTGGCTGACTGATATCAAAGGTCGCGTTCAGAGTATCCGCGGCGCGGTTAAACACATTGAGCCGCTGAGCGCCGAGTGTGGTGCCAGTGTTGCCACCGACCGCTGCTGCCGGTGTCGTGTCATTCNGACCTTCTCCGGCGCCATCACTGTTGACGATAACAATCGCCGCCTGAGCCGGCAGCAGCCAGCTGACAAGAGAAACTGCGAGCAGGCCGCGCAAAGAGTGACAGAGTAATTTCATAGGACCGACCCTCTGTTCAGTGGCGGGGCTTGTGCGGGAAAGACGGCGTGGCGTGAATAACCGGTGCTGGTATTGCTATCGCCGGTACGACAACCGGTGCGTCCGCAATGGGCTCGACCACACGTTCAACACGGCGCAGCTTGCCGTTCTCGTCGATGTAGGCCATGACGACAGTCTGGTGCTGCCCCTGGGCAGGCATGGCGTAGCCACCGGGCACGGCTTTGAGTACCAGGGCGCTGGCGGGGATGCGGCGGTTTTCCAGTGCTTCACGCAGGTTGGGTGGAAGATCGGCAGGTTGGGGATCCGCATGGCTGTGTTTGTCCCGGGTCGTCAGGGCTGATGAGGATGCATTCAGCGACAGATCCGGTTGTTTGATGGACGGTGTCTGGGTGGGTTGAACAGGGGCTGCGGACGATAACGAGTTCGCTGCTGAGACCTTGCTGTTTGCACCCGACGGGGCGGCTGCAGAGGCCGGATCGGCAGAGACAGAAGCTGTGCGCGACACAATCTGAACGCTGGCTTCCCGCTGGCCGCTCCACAACGCGGTGAGTCCGGCAACCAAAGCGGCGGCGGTGACAATGATGTTTGCCTGCATAAGCGAAATCTCACGAATTTCCCTTAATGCTAGTTGCCGCCGCCGGATTCACCAGCTAACGCTCACGGTTTGCTGTTAAGAAGGGTAAGTCGCTGTTTCACTGAGTTTTTTCTCAATGTTTACAGATAAATACCTCAGTCTGTCGGCCTCAGTTTTTATCCCGGCGTTCGATTGCCCGTTTGGTCAGACGGGTTGCTTCGGCACTGAGCGGATCCTCCGGCCAGGGGTGTCTGGGATAGCGGCCGCGCATATCTTTGCGTACTTCAGCATAGGTATTGCGCCAGAAATGGGGCAGGTCTGAGGTTACCTGTAACGGCCGGCGTGCCGGCGACAGCAGGTGGATCACCAGCGGCTGGCGTCCATTCATTACTGCCGGCTGATCTTCACAACCAAACATTTCCTGCAACTTAACCGCTAACACGGGTGGGGTTTGCCCATAGTCGAGCGCAATGCGTGAGCCGCTGGCAACAGTCCAGTGGCTGGGGAGGAGCTTCTCAAGTTGCTGTTGCTGTTCCCAGCTGAGCAGGGATTTGAGCGCATCGCTCAGCGCAACTTTTTTCAGATCGCGCTGATGACGGGCATTGTGGCAGAAGGGCAGCAGCCAGTCGTGGCGTTGCCTTATCAGGCTGTCGTCGCTCATATCCGGCCAGTGTTGCGGGTCATGGGTATGCGCTAAGGCAAGGCGCTGCCTGAGATTCATCGCCGATTCATCCCAGTTCAGAGACGCCAGCCCCTGCGCTGCAAAAAACGCATCCCACACCTGCAGCCATTGGTCTGCCGACATGGATGGCAGTGGCTTGCGACTGACCACGATATTGCCGAGTTTCAGTTGCTCTTCTGCCTGCAGCTGGCCGTTATCAAGCCAGCGGACATCCGCCTGACTGCGGAACAGATGTGGCGCGCATGCCTGCAGCCGGGTCAGTGTCGCCGGGGGCAGTTCTGCCGCCATGCGGATACGTGCCGGGCGACCACCACTGATGTCGGCAATGGCCAGCCATTCGGCATGGAGACAGTCGCTGGTGTTGTTGTTAGTGGTGTTGGTGTTGGTGTTGGTGTTGCTACCGCTACTGAGCTCTGCCCCCGTACCATTGGCAAGCAGGAAACTGTCTTTGGTGGCGTTGCGACGGCGGGCAATGCGGTCAGGCCAGGCCAGCGCCAGAATCAGTCCGTAATCGGCGACCTGCTGCTCTGTTTTGTCTGACAGCGCTGCTGTGCGCAGCAGGCGTTGCTGCAACGGCAGAACCCGCTGCTTCCACAGCGGATTTTGCCGGGCATTTTGCAGCAGACGCTGGATATCATCGCTGAATCGCTGCTTGTGTGGCCACTCCTGCAGTAGGGCGATAACGTCCGCCGCGGCGGCGGCCATGCCCAGTTCACTGGCTTTCAGCAGGGCGTGTGCCCAGCGTGGTTCGATACCGGTTGCCGCACAACGGCGGCCGTGGTCGGTGAGCTGACCTTCTGCCGTACAGATGTCCAGACTCTGTAACAGAGTCCGCGCCTGATTCAGACTGGCGGTGGACGGCGGGTCGAGCCACAGCAATTCGTCTGCAGCAGCACCCCACTGGCACAGTTCCATCAGCAGAGGGGCAAGGTCGCTGTCGAGGATTTCTGCGCGGATATGCGCATCGCGCTGGCTCTGTTCACTTTCAGTCCACAGGCGGAAGCAGATTCCCGGTGCCTGGCGGCCGGCACGGCCCTGACGCTGGGTTGCCGATGCCTGGGACACCGCACGGGTTTTCAGCTCGCTGATGCCGCTTTGTGGGGAAAAACTCATGCGTCTTTCCAGCCCGGAATCAATAACAATGCGCACGCCATCAATGGTCAGAGAGCTCTCTGCGATGTTCGTGGCCAGCAGAATTTTGCGCTTGCCGGCCGCGGCTGGCTGTAAGGCGGCTTTCTGCTCTTTGTCGCTCAGTTGACTGTGCAGCGGCATGATCAGCAGGCTGTCGTCATGGCGTTCCTGCAGTTGTGCGGCGACACGGTTAATATCGCCGACACCGGGCAGAAAAATCAGAATGTCACCGCTGTGGCTCAGAGCTTCACCGACCACGCGGTTAATGTGCTGCGCCAGGCGGGTATTGGCGTCGGGTAATGGCCGGTAGTGGGTTTCCACCGGAAAACTGCGTCCTTTACTGTGCAGCAGCGTGGCATCCAGTTGGCTGGCCAGAGTATCGGTATCCAGAGTGGCTGACATGATCAGCAGACGCAGATCCGGGCGCAGCAACTGCTGGCACTGATGGGCCAGCGCCAGTGCCAGATCGGAAGCCAGATGGCGTTCGTGAAACTCATCGAAAATAATCAGACCAACGCCACTCAGTTCCGGATCATCCTGCAACATGCGGGTGAGGATGCCTTCGGTCACAATTTCGATGCGCGTCTGCTCACTGACCCGGTTCTCCAGACGGATACGATAGCCC
>PAJK01000003.1 GCA_002706025.1 Oceanospirillaceae bacterium | reverse complement strand
ATACATGGCTAGTAGTCAGCTTATTATAACTGACTCGTCCTCACTATTAGGTGCAAAAATGAGCGAAAGCTTTGCCGAACTATTTGAAGAAAGTTTACAAACCCTAGAAATGAAACCTGGTGCAATTGTTACTGGTATCGTTGTTGATATCGACAGTGACTGGGTAACCGTAAACGCTGGTCTGAAATCAGAAGCTGTTATCCCACGCAGCCAGTTCCTGAACGAAAAAGGTGAGCTGGAAGTAGCCGTAGGCGACGAGACTCAGGTGTCTCTGGAAGCTGTAGAAGACGGTTTCGGTGAAACCAAACTGTCCCGTGAAAAAGCCAAGCGCGCTGAAAGCTGGAAAGAGCTGGAAAAAGCTTTCGAAGCTGATGAAATGGTTATGGGTATCATCAACGGTAAAGTCAAAGGTGGCTTCACTGTTGATCTGAAAAACATCCGTGCCTTCCTGCCAGGTTCTCTGGTTGACGTACGTCCAGTACGTGATACCGCTCACCTGGAAGGTAAAGAGCTGGAATTTAAAGTTATCAAACTGGATGCCAAACGTAACAACGTTGTGGTTTCCCGTCGTGCCGTTCTGGAAGCTGCTAACAGCCAGGAACGCGAAGAACTGCTGGCTAACCTGCAGGAAGGTCAGTCTGTTAAAGGTATCGTTAAGAACCTGACCGACTACGGTGCATTCGTAGATCTGGGCGGTGTTGACGGCCTGCTGCACATCACTGATATGGCCTGGAAACGCATCAAGCACCCAAGCGAAATCGTTGCTGTTGGTGACGAAATCGACGTTAAAGTGCTGAAATTCGACCGTGAGCGCAACCGCGTATCTCTGGGTCTGAAACAGCTGGGCGATGATCCATGGGTAAGCATCAACGACCGTTACCCAGAAAACGCTACTNAGATNAANGNNCNNGTTACNAACCTNACTGACTACGGNTGNTTCGNTGANNTNGAAGANGGCGTTGAAGGTCTNGTNCACGTTTCTGAAATGGACTGGACTAACAANAACATCCANCCATCCAAAGTGGTTCAGGTTGGTGACGANATNGATGTGATGATCCTGGATATCGACGAAGAACGTCGTCGTATCTCTCTGGGTATCAAGCAGTGCACCATGAACCCATGGGAAGAGTTTGGCACCAAGTTCAANAAAGGTGACAAAATCTCCGGTAAGATCAAGTCTATCACTGACTTCGGTATCTTCATCGGTCTGGACGGTGGCATCGATGGTCTGGTTCACCTGTCTGACATCAGCTGGAANGACAGCGGTGAAGAAGCGGTTCGCAACTACAAGAAAGGCGATGAACTGGAAACTGTTATCCTGTCTATCGANCCAGAGCGTGAGCGTATCTCCCTGGGCGTTAAACAACTGGAAAGCGATCCGTTCTCCGAGTTCGTAGCTGAAAACGACAAAGGCTCTCTGGTAAGCGGTAAAGTTATCGCTGTTGATGCCAAAGCAGCTACTGTTGAAGTTGCACCAGGTGTTGAAGCAACTCTGAAAGCGTCTGAAATCAGCCGCGACAAAGTTGAAGATGCCCGCAACGTNCTGAACGAAGGCGACGACGTTGAAGCAGTTATCACTACTGTNGACCGTAAGAACCGCACTATCGCACTGTCTGTGAAAGCNAAAGACAGCGCTGAAGACAAAGCGGCTCTGAAAGCACAGCGTGAAAAAGCTGACGCTGAAGTGACTGGTCCTACCACTATCGGTGACCTGATCAAAGAGCAGCTGAACCAGAAAGACTGATCTTCAGTCCTCTGATTCAAAAAACCCGCTTCGGCGGGTTTTTTTATGTCTGCCATCCCTGGCAGCCACCCTGCGGGCCGCACTGCGTGCGTTAAGCTTTGCTCCCTGCAAACNTTTGATGTCTGCCATCCATCCCCGGTACTTCTGGCAGCCANCCTGCGGGCCGCANTGCATGCGTTAAGCTTTGCTCCCNGCAAANCTTTGATGNCTGNCATCCATCCCCAGAANCTCTTGCAGCTCAATAACGTGCTTTAAGATCCGTTTCCGGCAGTNTGCTGNCTNTCGCNNACATCANGATGGCGATGCANCNANNGCNCNGGGCCTGATCAGGNCAGCCCTTTCTGTTCNCCAGAAATTTCCCAATACTGCANTTTTGAATGCCTGTTCAGGTTTCAATNGCATTAAAAACTGCTATTCCATNATGAAATTNAGGGTTAAACAGCGGGCAAAGCGTCCAAAAAACAAACAGTGCTTGCAAAAGGGGTTAGCTAACTGCATGATTTAGTTAAGTTTATTTTCTACAGCGTTATTACGCTTAGGTAATGGCGGCCCTTGCGGGTGCCTGGGACTGGTTCTCATGGAGGGAAAAGCTATGACGAAATCTGAGCTGATAGAGCGTATAGTCAGTCGACAGCCGCAGTTGTCATCGAAAGATGTGGAGCTGGCGGTGAAAACATTGCTTGATCATATGTCGCAGACACTGTCTTCCGGTGAGCGCATCGAGATCCGGGGCTTTGGCAGTTTCTCACTTCATTATCGCGCACCAAGGGTTGGCCGCAATCCGAAAACCGGTGAAACCGTCGATCTGAAGGGGAAGTTTGTCCCGCATTTTAAGCCGGGTAAGGAACTCCGTGATCAGGTTAATGACTGTATAGATGATATTGAAGAGCATTAACGCCGGAACCTGACTTATGAAAAAACTCAAACTCGTTTTGAGTGTCCTGCTGTTNGNNNTTGTGCTGGCNTATGCNTTTGCCTTNTCNNNNCACAACAGNNNTNANNTNGAACTCGANTTNCTGATCGGGAAGTCCTTCTCTTTNCCAGTATCNATCTGGTTGGGTGNNATGCTGATCATTGGTGCCCTGGCNGGCCTGATGTCAGGTCTGATTTCTGCCGCCCGTTATCGCCTTAAGCTTCGTCAGTTACGCAAAGAACTTGCCGATACCAAACAGCGCCTGAATAAACTTCCCTAGGTCTTTTTATGATGGATAACCTGCTGGTCTATGTGCTTCTGCTGTCAGGCATTGCCATCGGCTGGCTGTTGGGNTATCGCTTTGCCAAAGGNGGAAAAAAAGCGAGTAAGCCTGACTGGATNCCCAGTGTTGAGTTTCTCTTAGCAGAGGCTAATGACGCATCGCTGGAGCGACTGTTGAACGTNCCTCANCTGGACGANGANGCTGTNGATCTCTTCCTGAAGCTGGGCCGCACATTGCGTGAGAAAGGCGAAGCGGACCGTGCGGTGCACCTNCATCAATCCCTGTTTGCCCGNACCGGGNTGCCTAAAAANACCCAGATGATNCTTGAGNTGGAGCTGGCAATTGATTATTCCTACGCCGGACTGCTGGATCGTGCTGAGCGCCTGTTTCTTGAGTTACTGAATACCCGTGGCCGTATTTTTGAGCAGTCATCGCGCTATCTGGTTGAGCTTTATGAGGAAGAGGGCGAGTGGGGCAAAATTCTCGATCTNTATCGCAGCAAAAAGCTGGCNTCCGGTGCGGCGCTGGAACGGCGGATNGCGCAGGCGGTATGTGAACTGGCGGTACAGGCAACCGCGTCGGGTGATTATTANGAAACCCAGAAACTTTGCCGNCAGGCACTGAAAATTGATAACCGCTGTGCCCGCGCTTATATCGTGCAGGGCGATCTGGCGTANTCACAGAATGAGGCCCGGGAAGCCATTCGCTGCTACCTGAAAGCGGTTGAAGTCGACACNCAGGCCATCGTCGTGGTGCTGGAAAAAATGACCGGCAGTTTNCACGATCTTGGAGACGTGAATGGTCTGATTTCNCATCTCGACCGTCACTGGCAGAGCAGNCATTACGTGCCAGCGCTGACAGCCCGTACCGAGTGTATTGCTGAGCAGCAAGGGCCGGAAAAAGGCGTNACCAGNTTGCTNCAGGAGCTGGCNGAAGCCCCGTCAAATCAGGGNTTTTTNGCCCTGGTTGAGTTGGTTGTTAAGTACCGTTTACAGCTCGATAAGTCGCAGTTACTGGTGCTGTATGATATTCTGCGGCGCATTGTTGAACACGAACCCAAGTTTATTTGTGGCGCGTGCGGCTTTAAAGCGAAAGAGTTTCACTGGCGCTGCCCAAGCTGTAAGGACTGGTCAACACTGCAGTCCTATATGCCGCAACTGACGCCGGGTAATCTTGAGCTTTAGTGAAGAATTTATGATGGTAACCGCTGCTGATAAATCCCCTGTAATTGTCGCCCTGGATTTCCCTGATGCTGATCAGGCGTTGAGCATGGCTGAACGTCTGAATCCTGAAGAGTGTCGGGTAAAAGTCGGCAAAGAACTGTTCACCAGTGCCGGTCCCTCAGTGGTTGAAGCTCTGCAGCATAAAGGCTTCGATGTTTTTCTGGATCTGAAATTTCACGATATTCCCAATACCTGCGCTAAAGCGGTTGGTGCGGCGGCGGAGCTGGGCGTTTGGATGGTGAACGTTCATGCTTCCGGCGGTCGCCGCATGATGGAAGCAGCGCGCGAAGAAGTTGAAAAGAAATCCCATCAGCCGCTGCTGATCGCTGTCACCGTACTCACGTCAATGGAGCGTGAAGATCTGGCGGACATCGGTCTGGATATTGACCCTGTGGTTCAGGTAGAGCGTTTGGCGAAACTGACTGAACGATGCGGCTTTCATGGTGTGGTTTGCTCTGCACAGGAAGTGGGCCTGATCCGTTCAGCCTGTAGCCCCCAATTTCTGACCGTAACACCGGGAATTCGCCCGGCTGGCAGTGATGCGGGGGATCAGCGTCGTATTATGACGCCTCCTCAGGCACAGGAAGCCGGTGTCAGTTATATGGTTATTGGACGTCCAATTACTCAGGCGGCGGACCCTGCAGCAGCGTGTCACGATATTCTGACATCACTTCGCTGATACTACGGCGATACTACGGCACGACTTATGAGCGAAATGGATTGGCACATTGTTCAGACCAAACCGGGGCAGGAGCTCCGGGCTGAAGAGCACCTTCATCTCCAGGGCGCAGAAGTTTTCTGTCCCCGCTATAGCAATACTGCCTCCCCTGGAAAAAAAGCCCCGGCGCCTCTGTTCCCAGGCTATCTGTTTTTTCGTTGTTTAGATAACCCTTCATTGATCTCCCGGGTAAGGTCTACCCGTGGGGTCAGAAAACTTCTTACCTTTGGTAATCAGCCTGCAACGCTGGCGGACGATATCGTGCGAGATATTGAGCTGCGCTGTGGTTTGGCAGAAGAGCAACAGTCGATAATGAAAGGGCAACGGGTGCGTATCGAGTCAGGCCCATTTCGCCTTTATGAAGCCATTTTTGAAGAGTTTGATGGCGAGCACAGGGCGATCGTATTTCTGACTTTGCTGAATCAACAGCAAAGACTGGTGTTGGATTTGCAAGAACTCGCTGTAGCCTGAAGCAGGACAGCATGAAAATACGCTTAATGCGATCTCAGGGAATCATCGCCGTGTAACCCTGGGGCGGTAGCGTGCATATTCCGCTTCAGAATAGGGCAGATTGAGGATGAATCTGCCGATGAAGACACCCGTATCCGGATTCTGTTGATCCGGCTCACGGCATGGGTATCCGATTAACTTATAGAAGAAAAGGGCAATAACACATGGCAAAAGTGACAAAAGCAGTCATTCCCGTTGCGGGACTGGGAACACGTATGCTGCCGGCTTCCAAGGCAATTCCGAAAGAAATGCTGACGCTGGCTGATAAGCCCCTGATTCAGTATGTGGTGAATGAATGTGCCGCAGCAGGGATTACCGAAGTCATTCTGGTAACGCATTCCTCCAAAAATGCGATTGAAAACCACTTTGATACTTCATTCGAACTGGAATCCACGCTCGAAGCGCGTGTAAAGCGTCAGCTGCTGGATGAAGTTCGCTCCATTACTCCGGAAGGCATGACCATCATGCATGTGCGTCAGGGTCAGGCAAAAGGTCTGGGCCACGCGGTACTGTGTGCACAACCTCTGGTTGGTGATGCCCCGTTCGCCGTCGTGCTGCCGGATGTCCTGATCGATGATGCGTCAGCCGATCTTGAAAAAGAAGACATGGCCGCCATGATCCGCGAATTCGAAAATACCGGCGCATCGCAGATTCTGGTAGAAGCCGTGGATAAGAGCCAGGTTGATAAATACGGTGTTGTTGATCTGGATGGCGCTGAGCTGAGTCCCGGTGAAAGCTTACCTATCAAAGCCATGGTGGAAAAACCACCGGTTAACAAAGCACCCTCTAACCTGGCCGTTGTGGGCCGTTACGTATTACCGGCGACTATCTGGGATATTCTGAAACAGACGCCTCCTGGTGCGGGTAATGAAATTCAGCTGACTGATGCTATTGCGACCCTGATGAAGTCTTCGCAGGTCAATGCCTTCTACATGACTGGTAAGTCCCACGACTGTGGCGGCAAGCTGGGTTATATGAAAGCCTTTGTGGAATACTCAATGCGTCATGGTAAAGAAGGCGCTGAGTTTACTAAGTGGATTAAAAGCCTCAAATAAGCGTATTTGATCAGGCTTTACATCATTTAATACGGCGGGGTTTCCCCGCCATCTTCGGACATAAAGAATGAAAATTGCAATCGCTGGTACAGGCTATGTCGGCCTGTCGAACGCCATGCTGCTGGCGCAGCATAACGAGGTTGTCGCTCTGGATATTGTTGAAGAGAAAGTCGCACTCCTGAACAATAAAAAGTCACCTATTGTTGATGCTGAAATTGAAGACTTTCTGCAGAACAAGGAACTGAACTTCAGAGCAACCACGGATAAGAACGAAGCCTATGAAGGTGCTGAGTTTGTGGTGATTGCAACGCCGACGGACTATGATCCGCAGACCAATTACTTCAATACCAGAACCGTTGAATCCGTTATCCGTGATGTAAACAGTATCAATCCAAATGCGGTTATGGTGATCAAATCTACCATTCCGGTTGGATATACCAAAAAACTGAAAGAAGATACCGGCTGTGAAAATCTGATCTTCTCGCCCGAGTTCCTGCGGGAAGGCAAAGCGCTGTACGACAACCTGTACCCGTCACGCATTATTGTGGGTGAGCAATCCGAACGTGCTGAAACCTTCGCTGGCCTGCTGAAGCAAGGCGCATACAAAGAAAATATCGATGTTCTCTTCACTGACAGTACAGAAGCAGAAGCGGTAAAACTCTTCTCCAATACCTACCTGGCCCTGCGTGTCGCTTACTTCAATGAGCTGGACACCTACTGTGAGACCCACGGATTAAACACCAAGCAGATCATCGAAGGCGTCGGCCTGGACCCCCGCATCGGTAGCCATTACAACAACCCAAGCTTTGGTTATGGCGGATACTGTCTGCCAAAAGACACCAAACAGCTGCTGGCTAACTTTGAACAGGTGCCGAATAACATTATCCGCGCCATTGTTGATGCTAATACCACCCGTAAAGATTTTATCGCCGATTCTATTATCCGCCGTAACCCTAAAGTAGTTGGTATTTATCGCCTGGTTATGAAAAGTGGTTCCGATAACTTCCGCGCCTCAGCGATACAGGGTGTCATGAAGCGGATTAAGGCCAAGGGGATTGAGGTTATTGTTTATGAACCTGTACTCGACGAAGATGAATTCTTTAATTCGAGGGTGGTAAATGACCTTGAAGAGTTCAAGAAAATATCTGATGTGATTGTGGCGAACCGGCCCTCTGCTGAATTAGATAATGTTAGTGGCAAAGTTTATACACGTGATTTGTTTGGAAGTGATTAATACCATGAAAAAGAAAGCTCTTATTACAGGCGTTACCGGCCAGGATGGCTCTTACCTTGCTGAGTTTCTGCTGGAAAAAGGCTACGAAGTACACGGCATCAAGCGTCGTGCTTCTCTGTTTAACACGCAGCGCGTCGACCACATCTATCAGGACCCGCACACGGATAATAAGAACTTTATCCTGCATTATGGCGACCTGACCGATTCATCCAATCTGACGCGTATTCTGCAGGAAGTTCAGCCGGATGAAGTCTACAACCTCGGTGCTCAATCACATGTAGCGGTTTCATTCGAGTCACCTGAGTACACCGCTGATGTTGATGGTATGGGCACTTTACGCCTGCTGGAGGCCATCCGCTTCCTGGGGTTGGAAAAGAAAACCCGTTTCTATCAGGCATCTACCTCTGAGCTGTATGGTCTGGTTCAGGAAATCCCGCAGAAAGAGACCACACCGTTCTACCCGCGCTCTCCTTATGCAGTGGCTAAGCTGTACGCTTACTGGATCACAGTGAACTACCGTGAATCTTATGGCATGTACGCCTGTAACGGTATTCTGTTTAACCACGAATCGCCTCGCCGTGGTGAAACCTTCGTAACCCGTAAAATCACCCGTGGTATGGCCAACATTGCTCAAGGCCTGGAAAGCTGCCTGTTTATGGGCAACATGGATGCGCTGCGCGACTGGGGTCATGCCAAAGACTACGTCCGCATGCAGTGGATGATGCTGCAGCAGGACAAACCGGAAGATTTCGTGATCGCCACCGGTGTGCAGTATTCCGTCCGTCAGTTCATTGAGTGGTCAGCAAAAGAGCTGGGCATTACCCTGCGCTTCGAGGGCGAAGGCGTTGATGAAAAAGGCATTGTGGAAGCCATTGAAGGCGATAAAGCGCCATCTGTGAAAGTAGGTGAAGTTATTGTTCAGGTGGATCCACGTTACTTCCGTCCTGCCGAAGTAGAAACCCTGCTGGGTGATCCAACCAATGCCAAACAGAAGCTTGGCTGGACACCGGAAATCACGGTGCAGGAAATGTGTTCTGAAATGGTGGCAGAAGATCTGAAAGCTGCTCAGCGTTATGCGCTGCTCAAAGAACACGGTCACGACGTACCGGTATCGGTGGAGAACTGATATGAGCGGCAGTGCAAAACGGGTTTTCGTTGCCGGTCATAACGGCATGGTCGGCTCGGCGATTGTCCGTCAGTTGGAGCACAATCCTGAGGTTGAGCTGGTACTGAAATCCCGCTCTGAGCTTAACCTGCTCAATCAGGCGGATGTGCAGGCTTTCTTTCAGAAAGAAAGCATTGATCAGGTGTATCTGGCCGCTGCAAAAGTGGGTGGGATTGTGGCAAACAATACCTACCCGGCAGACTTTATTTACGAAAACCTGATGATCGAATGCAACATTATTCACGCTGCCCACATGGCCGACGTCAATGATCTGGTGTTCCTTGGATCATCCTGTATCTATCCGAAAATGGCCGAACAGCCAATGAAGGAAAGTGCACTGCTGACTGGCACGCTGGAACCGACCAATGAACCGTATGCCATTGCCAAGATCGCCGGGATCAAACTGTGTGAATCGTATAATCGCCAGTATGGTCGTAATTACCGCTCGGTAATGCCGACTAACCTGTACGGCGAGAACGACAATTTCCATCCGGCGAATTCCCACGTCATCCCTGCCATGATGCGCCGCTTCCATGAGGCGAAGCTGAACAGTACACCGGAAGTCGTGGTGTGGGGGACCGGTAAACCAATGCGTGAATTCCTGCATGTGGATGACATGGCTGCGGCATCTGTATTTGTCGCTAATGTTGATCAGGCTATCTATGAATCCTGCACCGAACCTATGTTAAGCCATATTAATGTGGGCACTGGTAAGGACTGCACCATTGCCGAGCTGGCGCATACCATGGCTGAAGTGATTGGTTATCAGGGTGAGATCGTCTTCGATACCAGCAAGCCGGACGGAACACCGCGTAAGCTGATGAATGTGGATACGTTGAAGAATCTGGGATGGACCTACAGCATTGAGCTGAAGGAAGGTCTGCAGATGACGTATGAGTGGTTCCTGAACCATCAGGATGATTTCCGCGGTTAAGTGCTGATATTCAGCGTGTTTGGTGGGTAGGCCGCTGCCAGCGGAGCTGAAACGCCTCCTGCAATCACACGCAGATTCTGTGTTGTATTGTAGGAGCGGGTTCACCCGCGAAATCCGGCGCAGCCGGACATTACGAACATTGAGAAAAGATTCATTGCAGCTGCGAATGTACCTGCAGCCATTGCCGTTGAAACAGTTCCTGGAACGGGGATGAAATATTTGTTCAGGTGCGTTGTTGTAGGGTGGGCTATGCCCACCAATAAAACCCCGAAGACCCTGCAATAAGTTTGCGATTGATAACGGACTCATCATAATAGGCAACAGAAAATACACGGACCCTCTGATCTATGACTTCCCCCTGGCTTGATAAAGACACCTTTCGCACCATTGTTGGTAACACGCCGCTGGTGTCTCTGGATCTGCTGGTACGGGACGCGGACGGCCGCATTCTGGTCGGAAAACGGGTGAATCGTCCAGCACAGGGATTCTGGTTTGTTCCGGGTGGACGTATTCTGAAAAACGAACGTTTGGCAGATGCCTTTACCCGCTTAACAGAAGCGGAATTGGGCATGGCGATAACCATTAATCAGGCCCGTTACCTTGGTCTGTATGAACACTTTTACGACGACAGCATCTTCTCCGATGACGGTCAGGATGTGTCCACTCATTATGTTGTTAATGGCTTTGAAGTAGTGTTGCCAGCCGGTTATTCCGGCTTGCCGTATGAGCAGCACAATGAATACCGTTGGCTGACGGAAGAAGAATTTATCGCCAGTGAGGAAGTGCATGTGCACAGCCGCTGGTATCTGGATAATACAAAAGGTTTTTTATGATTCCTGTGATTATGGCTGGCGGTTCTGGAACGCGTTTATGGCCTCTGTCGCGTACGGCGTTTCCAAAGCAGTTTCTGGCGCTGAACAGTCATCTGACTATGCTGCAGCAAACTGCTGCGCGGTTGGATGGTATTGCCACAGAACAACCTTTGGTTATCTGCAATGAAGAACACCGCTTTCTGGTGGCAGAGCAAATGCGCCAGAAGGGTTATAAGGCCAGCATTCTTTTGGAACCCGTAGGTCGCAATACTGCACCGGCCATCGCACTGGCGGCTATTCAGGCGCTGCAAGCTGCTGGTGAAGGCGGTAAACCACCTGTGATGCTGATTCTGGCTGCTGATCATGTCATCAAAGATACGAAGGCATTTCAGGCGGCTGTAAAAGAGTTATTGCCTGCAGTAGAGGCCGGGAAAGTCGGCACTTTGGGGATCGTGCCTACTGAGCCGTCAACGGGTTACGGCTATATACAGGTGGGTGATGTTTCTGCTGGGTCTCAGGCGCTGTTTTCCGTTAAAGAGTTTGTGGAAAAGCCGGATCTGGAAACCGCTCAGCGTTATATGCAGGAGCAAACGCCGCAGTGTACCAATAAATGGCTGTGGAACAGTGGCATGTTTATGATCCGTGCGGATCGTTATCTGGAGGCGTTAAAACAGTACCGTCCGGATATTTTTGCTGCCTGTGAAAAGGCCATGGCCGGAACTGCAGAAGATTATGATTTTGTTCGTGTGGATGCGGAAGCCTTCAAGGCCTGCCCGGATGAGTCTATCGACTATGCCATTATGGAGCCGCTTTCCAAAGAAGATGGTGATCAGATTCTGGTGACACCGCTGAATGCGGGCTGGAGCGATGTGGGCAGCTGGTCTGCGCTTTGGGATATCGCAAATAAAGACGAAAATGATAACGCGGTTATGGTGACTGGTAACGCGGAGACCCGCGATATTATTCTCAAACAAACCAAAGGTTGTTTTGTCTCTGCCAGTAACCGTCTTGTGACTACGCTGGGTGTTGAAGACCTGGTGATCGTTGATACACCGGATGCGCTGTTGGTAGCCGCCAAAGATAAGGTTCAGGACGTGAAAAGCATCGTTGCTGACATTAAAGCGGATGGTCGTACTGAGCATCACCAGCATCGCGAAGTGTATCGCCCGTGGGGTAAGTATGACTCGGTCGATAACGGTGCGCGCTATCAGGTAAAACTGATCACAGTAAAACCAGGTGCCAAACTGTCGGTGCAGAAACACCATCACCGGGCCGAGCACTGGATCGTAGTATCCGGTACTGCGCGTGTTACCAATGGCGATGATACGTATTTGGTAACTGAGAATGAATCGACTTATATCCCGATTGGTCAGGTGCATTGCCTGGAGAATCCGGGTGTGATTGAGCTGGAGATGATTGAAGTTCAGTCTGGCTCGTACCTGGGAGAAGACGATATTGTACGATTGAAGGATCAGTACGGTCGGGCATGATATGAACTACTTGAAAGCTTTTAAAATACTTTTTGTTAAGTGGCTCAAATTATTGCTGAGTCTTATCTACAACCTTGCCAGACCAGGTGTTCATGTGGAATCTGCCTATGTAAACATGAGAGCTTCGATTGGTGAGGGAAGTGAAATTAAACCAAGCACAGTGATTGACCGTCAGACTGTCATTGGTAAGTACGTATATATAGGGCATAGCTGTAATGTCACTCGCGCGACAATAGGATCTTATTGTTCAATAGCGAATCGTGTATCAATAGGTCAGGGCGAGCACGATATTAATAGGTCAGGGCGAGCACGATATTAATAGGTGCAGTACTAACTCTATATTTTATGAGAATGCTTTAGAGGTTCTTACTAAATCCAGTGTCACTATTGAAGATGATGTATGGATTGGTACTGACTGCGTGGTTTTACGTGGTGTGAAAATCGGAAGAGGAGCTGTCGTTGGGGCTAATAGTGTAGTAACTAAGAATGTACCAGCTTACTCAGTTGTTGTCGGCAGTCCAGCAAGAATAATAAAGCAGCGCTTGCCATCGAATGTTGTTGTAAAGCTTGAAAGCTCCAGGTGGTGGACGATGTCTCCAATAGAAGCGCGTAGAATATTTGAAACTATTGAGGCTGAACGTGAAGAAGGCTAGTTTGGTTGTTAACTATCATTTGAATAATAAAATATTTGATATAAATGATCGTAACGTGAATAGAGATGATTGTGGCTACTCTATTTGGTTGTTGCGAGAAATGCTCCGGGATCTGGGGTATGACTTAGCTACATGTGATATAAATAGTCCTAATGACTCTGAACTAATAATATATTTTGATTTTCCCTCGGAGTCTGTAGTAAAGCTTGAGGGGATTCAAATTCTATGTCTATTTGAGAACGAGATTATCAAGCCGACTAACTCGCCAGATTGTAGCGATTTTACGCAGTTTGATTATATATTGACTTGGAATGATGCGTATGTTGAACGGTATGGATACATCAAATTTAATTATACGCACAAATTAATAAGACCTTATCGGTTTGACAACTTCAAAGACAGAAAACTTTGTACGCTGATATCAGCGAATAAAATGGCTACGCATGAGTATGAATTGTACTCTGAAAGGATTGCGGCAATTCGTTGGTTTGAGCAAAATGCGCCCGAGGATTTTGACCTATATGGCATAGGATGGGATCGTGTAGTAAACGATGGGGGGTTAATTAGTCGAGTTCTTAAAAAGTTTGACTGGACTGACAGGCTGTTTGCTGATCGATATCCGTCATACAAAGGGCGTGTAGAATCTAAAAAAGAGGTCTTTGCCAATTATAAATTTAGCATTTGCTATGAAAATGCCAAAGGATATCGAGGTTATATCTCAGAAAAGATCTTTGACTCGATGATGGGGGGGTGTGTACCAATATACTTAGGGGCACCTAACGTGTCGGAATATGTGCCTCGCGAATGCTATATAGATTTCAATGATTTCGAGAACTATCAGGAATTGTACACTCATATTAATGGTATGACAGATTCGAAATATTTAGAATACATAAAAAATATCCAGAGATTCCTTAATGGGGCTGGTGCAGATCAGTTTGAGGCTTCAAGTTTTGCTAAAATCATCATTGGTTGTGTTGAGGGGATAGAATGATCACAGTGAGGCTTAACGGCGGCTTGGGTAACCAGTTGTTTCAGTATAGCACTGCCAGAGCATTGGCATTTAAGCATTGCGTGCCCTTACGGATTGATTGTTCAAATTACGAGTTCTATGATGTTCATCCATTTCGTCTGAAATTCCTGAGATGTTCAGGTGAGTTTTCTGCTAAAACCGGATTGTTAAACCGATATCTAAATAACATTAAATTCATTCGCTGGCTGAAGTTGCTTGGTTTGGCAAGAAAGAACTACCTTGAAAGTTCTCTTGAATATGATGAAAAAATTTGTGAATTGGATTCTGACGCTCGGTTGTATGGGTATTTTCAGACGGAGAAGTATTTTTTAAATATAAGGCATTTACTCCTTGCTGAGTTAATGCCAAATGATAGTCAAGTGTCTAAAATATCTGATCAGGTGGAAGAGATCCGACGAAGCCAGTGTATTTCCTTGCATATTCGTCGTGGTGACTATGTGTCAAACCCTGCAGCAAGCCAAATTCATGGTGTGTGTGAACTTGATTATTATTATGATGCTATATCGTATATTAAATCAGTTAGGTCGGTAGATAAGGCTGTCGTTTATGTTTTTTCAGATGACATTGAGTGGTGTCGAAAAAATTTAACTCTTGATGATGATGTGCGCTATATAACAGGCTTTGACGATGAGCCTGAGTTGGACTTATATCTAATGAGTTGCTGCACTGATAATGTCATTTCGAATAGTACTTTCAGTTGGTGGGCCGCGTGGTTAAATTGTAATGCAAATAAAATCGTTGTCGCGCCAGATGCATGGTTTCAGTCAAAAACCCATTCTTCTAATGATTTGATTCCTGATTCATGGGTTAGAATGTAATGTTAAATACACGAGGAGGAAGCTTCGATTCCATAATTCTTATCCTGGGGAAAATGGTTCAGATAGCTGTCGCTTTCTTGGCTCTGAGGACGATGACGTCATTATTATCGGAGGAGGAGGTTGCAAGGTACTACACTCTTTTATCTGTATTTACCTTGTTAAACTTCGCATTTTTAAATGGACCGGGTCAATTTTACAATAGGAAAATCGTAAAACTTCGTGACTCTGGTAAATTATTTTCTGGGACAATGGTACTATTGATGGCTAGGCTGGTGCTTACAATATTAGCCCTGCTAACTTGCTTTTTGATTTACTATTTGTTTTCTTTCGATGCCTTCTTTACGATCGAGGCTTTTTTGCTTGTTGTTTTGGTCACGCTTGTTTCTGGAACTTCTTTAGTTTTAATTAATGCGATTAATATATTAGGCTATAGGCTATATTTTGTACAGCTTAATACCCTGTACTTACTTCTTGGTCTCTTGGCTGCAATTATAATTGTAAATCTTTATTCTAACACAGCCGTGGGATGGGCTTTAGGTTTAGCTTTCGGCCAGTTGATAATCATACTCCCTGCTATTTTGAAGATAAAGAAATTGAATCAATTATCGAATGTAGTCGATTGGAGGGATCGTTCAGTACTTAAGAAAGCGTTGAAATTCTGTATCCCCATTGTTGCTACTTTGTTTCTCCAGTGGGGAAATAATAGCTTTTATAGATTTGCGATCGGTGACTTATACTCAATTGATGTTTTGGCTGGAATCGCAGTAGGTCTGGCTGTTTCCATGTCTATATTTGGAGCTTTTGAAAGTCTGGTTAATCAATATTATTTACCAATGTTTTATCAGGAAATTGCTCATGCAGATCTGGCTGGGCGCTCTCGTATTTTTAATTCTTTTTTTCAACCTATTTTAAGTATGTATGCTGCCTTGGCCATTTTTGTAGCAGTGTTTTCGCAAGAAATTCTCTTTATATTAGTCGATAGTAAGTTCGGTCATGTGTGGGTTTATGTATCTATTGGCGCTTGTATTGAGTTTTTTAGAGCATCATCAAACGTTCTTTATTGGGTCTCGCAATCGGAGGAGTCCACAGTAGGAACTACCTTCCCATATCTTGCAGGCTTTTTGGCAATAGTGGCCTCGCTATACTTAATAGATGTAGGGACTTTCTACTGGCTTATTCCTGCTATGATCGCTTTATGTAGCTTGATTGTTTTTATTATGATGTATTTTTTTATGGGTAGATTGTTTTATATAGATCTTTCCAGCGTTAATTTTCGAATGATCTTAATGATGTCTGTCGTATTTTTGGCCGTCAGGTATTCGTATGAGCCAGTAAATATATATTCTAGTATTCTGTTTTTGGTGTTGCCTGGAGGGGGGCTTTTGTTGCAACTTTACATGTCACATCGTGACTTTATTAGAAGATTAAATCAGGGGGGATAATGGTTTTTTATTTAGCCCTGTATGTCGTCATTGTAATTGTATTTCTGTCAGGCTGTAAAGGTAGGGCATTCTTTGCCCTTACACTTTTAGCTGTTGTTTCTGCTTTACGTTTTGATGTGGGCTATGATTTTTTGTCTTATTATACGGCAATAGCCGAGTACGCAGGTGATGCGGAAACATATAGACGTTTTGGGTATCTGCATGGTTTGATTATCAAAGCTTCACATTATACAGGTTATTTTCAATTTTATTTTGTAGTGACTTCCCTTTTCTTTTATCTCATTTTTTATATGGTGCTGAAGCGAGATGGTCGAGATATTGTAGTGTCAGTCGCAGTATTTCTATCTATACCATTCTTTTTCTTGATGTCATTCAATTTTATCAGGCAATTTTCGGCTATCATCATGGTTTACTTGGGCTTTTCTTTTATTTATCAAAGGAAGCTGTTGTTGTTCTTTTTAGTGGTCTTCTTGGCCTCGCTAGTCCACTACACCGCATTGGTTGTACTCCCGCTATATGGCATATATAAACGTCGTTTCGGTATTGGGTTTTACATTACTGTCTTGATATCTTCTCTATTTTTATTTCCAGTTGCAAAACTTGCAATTGATGTTCTATTGCCTCGATATTCACATTACCTTGCTACTGCTAGTGCTGGTGGGGCGATATTTCAGATCTTTTTGATGGCATTATCGTTACTTCTTTTGATGTTTAAACAATACAGAGGAGATACTATTAAAGTATTCTATTTCAACGTTTTCGTAATTGGAGTTGTATTTTACAATATGTTTCAACCCATAGGTTTTGCAGGTACGCGCATTAGTTATTATTTCTTGTTCTCACTCGTGTTTCTCGCGTCTATGCTTTTTGAAAACGTCAGGAAGCAGCAATTTAGATTTGTTGTGCTTGTGTGCTCATTTATTCTTATGGCAATTAGTTTGATCTTACATTCGAAAGTTGGTACTAGGAGTCCCTCTATTCCCTACCAAACTTACTTTAACAAAACTGTTGATGATATCCGTCCATATGATTGGGTTAAGCAATGACGAATGAGATTGAAGGTCTGATATCTGTTGTGTTGCCAGCTTATAATGCTGAAAGTTATATCGGCCCAGCCGTTGATAGTATCTTAGCTCAAACGTACTCTAACATTGAGCTTATATGTATTGATGATGGATCTACAGATAACACGCTAAATATTTTAAATACGTATGAAGATGAAAGGTTGAGAATAGTTTCCAGAGAAAACCGCGGTTTGATTCATAGTTTGAATGAGGGTATAGCTCTCTCAAGGGGGCGCTATATTGCTCGTATGGATGCGGATGATATTTCACTTCCTGATCGTTTGGAGAAGCAGCTTGATCTTATGCGAAAACGTCATTTAGGAGTGGTTGGTAGTAGTTATAGTTATATTGATGATAGTGGTGTACTTCTGAGAACAAGGATATTGCCAGAATCTCCTCTCTTAAATGCATGGCTACTCGACTTCGGGTCTAGTCTTTGCCATCCAGCTGTTATGTTTGATCGGAAAGTTGTAGATGATCAGCTTTATTATGATCCAGAAGCAGAGGCTTGCGAGGATTATGATCTTTGGCTACGAATTCGTTCACATGGTATATCAATCGGGAATGTGAAAGAAATATTATTAAATTACAGGGTTTTGGATACGAGTATTTCTCGAACAAAGCTGGATATTCAAAAGGCTGGCAGTATAAATGCACTTTTGAAGCACGAGCCTGTGTATAATCGAAAGCAGGCGGAGTTTTTACTATCTGGTGCAAAGCCGTTACCTAACTTAAGGCTTATTTCTGGTATAGTCTGTTGTGGTCTATTTAAACGCAATCCTCTCAGGTTGATGTTTATTTTGTTGTATATTTTTTTGAAGCGATGAAATTATGGAGCGGATTAGTTTTCTTTATTCTACATGTGAAGATAGAATTTATCAGTTGCTTGATAGGGTGTTTGCTGCACACTCTAAAGATTTTAAAGGCGAGGTGGTGATTGTTCACCAAACTTTAACTCCGGAAAAATTTAAAGAGATCCCTGATCTATTGTCAGGGATCAATGGGGTTGTTTATGTTTTGCAGAGTCAGCTTGGTGTTACAAAAAGTCGGAACTTGGCTATATCGTTAGCAACTTCTGAATATATATTATTTTGTGATGATGACGTTGATTATGTGAGTATTGATGTTTCCAAAATATTAGAAGCTTTAAAAGGTGCTAAAGCATGTACATTTCGTGTAGCTTCAACTGAAGGTGGATATACGAAAAACTTTAGTGCGTATAGAAAAGTTCATAATAAATTTTCTATTCTATCTGTTGGAACAATCGAGGTTGTTTGTGATCGACGCTTTGTTGTGAATAATCACATTCAGTTCCCAGAGGATTTAGGGGCGGGAGCTAAATACCCTAGTTGTGATGAGCCGGTTTTTCTTTCCAGGATAATGAAGGCAGGGGGGCGTGTGGATTATGTGCCGTTAACGATTTGCGCACACCCGCCAGAAAGTAGCGGTAAGAGTCTCGCAAGCTTTGAAGCAGTTTATTCAAGAGCAATAGCTTTCAGGTATATCTTTGGAAGTTTTTTTTATATGCCTGTTCTGTTTGTTTTTTTAATAAAAAATTTGCGTAGAATTGGTGTGGGTAACTTTTTAAGCGTAATACTGAAGGTTTTATTTTAACTTCTTTAATATGCCTAATATTGTATATGACGTCATTTTTATCAGTGCACTATATATAGGCAATTCTAGTGATTTTGTATAAAATTCCCACTGAGTTTTCGCTGTTGTTAGCTTATTTTGAGTCATACCCGTATCTGTTCTATATAGAGCTAAACACTTGGGTAAACAGTACGCTGTAGATGTTAGCTTCAACAGTGTTAGCCAAAGAGCCATATCTTGGCGCTTCCTTATCTTAGGCATAAAATGTTTCCCCAGTTTGCTCTGGTCATATACTACAGTGAGGCAGCCAATATAGTTTGAATATAGCAATTTTTTATACGTTGCAGAAGCAGGGCTCTTAATGATTGCTCCTTTTTGACCATCTTTCAATTTTTGATAGTATGTGTAGGTGAATGGATAGGCATTATTCTCCATAAATGTAATCTGCTCAGAGAGCTTTTCTGGCAGCCATAGGTCGTCTGAGTCTAAAAAAGCGATATAACGGCCTGTAGCCTGCCCTATCGAGTTATTCCTGGCTACACCGGCACCACCATTAGCGCTTAGCTTGAAATACCGAACCCGTTCGTCTTTGACGCTTGAAATTAAATCAATTGTGTTGTCAGAAGAGCAGTCATCAGTGATCAATAGTTCCCAATTTTTATAGGTCTGATTTAATACAGAGTTAATTGATTCAAGAACTGTTTTAGACGAGTTATATGTGGGCATTATAATCGATACTAGAGGCTCTTTGCTGGTATTCATATTTGTTACCTCGCCCCAAACCCCGTCAGCATTGTTCTTATAGTCTTGAAGACGATATCCAAATCCAGCCAGATGCTTAAGTTCTTAACATAGAAAAAATCATGGGCCAGTTTTTCTCTGGTTTCGTCTTCATCCGCTGCATATCCATGTGTCACTTGTGCCCAGCCCGTTATGCCGGGGCGTACGATATGGCGAAAGCTGTAGAGCGGAATGGATTTTTCGAACTGTTTTACGAAGGCGGCTTGTTCTGGACGAGGGCCTATCAAGGCCATATCGCCCTTGAGGATGTTAATGAACTGAGGTAGTTCATCTATACGCATCTTACGAATAAAGCGACCTATGCGCGTAATGCGCGGATCGTCTTCACCCGCAAACTTGGCACCATGAGCTTCTGATTCGAGAGACATACTGCGAATCTTATACATGCTGAATTCACGACCACCTTTACCTACACGGCGCTGTACAAAGAAGGCTGGCCCCTTTGATTCCAGTTTAACTGCAATGGCAACGATGATGACAAGGGGTACTGTTATTGGTGCACTCAGAATTATCAGCAAAGATTCAATGATGCGTTTTGTCGTCAGATAGGTCTTCGACAAGAGGAATTCATGACCGGCAAGCTCACCATAGTGATCAAGTGGGCTTTTACCTGTGATAGATTCGTAGGCAGACACAGAGTCAATGACTGGCATGTCGATCGAAAGCTGTTCTGCAATAAACTGCTGCCATTCAGCAGGAAGCTGTTCATTGCTGTCTACGATAATGCCGGCATATTCATTTACATCTTCTGAGGGCGAACTCATAACGGAGAACTTTGCGTCATTGACGTCCATCAGATTCTGGTAAAAGCCGAAGGGGACGACCGCATATTTTCCGGCGGTAAATTTCTGGCGGAATCGAAACTCGATAAACGTGACTAATGGCAGGATTACGACAGAAATTATCAAAACGGTTCTCGAGTATTCCAGGCGCGTTAAAATAATGACTGCGATCATTAGCAGGATTGATACAGTTACTGCGGGCAACAGATAAGAAAGAGGGCGGTTGCCCGGGAATCTTCCAAGGTTATGCATAGCCAGGCTGGTAATGAGGTAGGCAATCAGTGCGCCTATTACAACGTTACTGAATTGCGGTGCCTGGAATTTTAGATTAGTAAAAAAAGCAGTTCCGGCTGAAATCAGCAGGCCAACAGACAACAAACCTATAATCAGGGTAGTTGCATGCAGGATCGAAGATTTTCGGGAGTGAGACGCCGGCCGGAGGGAACTGTCAATTGAAGGTCCTTTTACCATGCCACCATGTCCGATGTAAGAAGTGGCTCCCCGAGCTGGACTTGAACCAGCGACCAATAGATTAACAGTCTACTGCTCTACCGACTGAGCTATCGGGGAACATCAAAGCAAGTGATGCGCATTATGCCTGACGATCATTTTATGTCAACAAGTTGTGACGCAATATTTTGATTTTTATGGGATTTTCACGAAATCTTAATCTTTTCTCAGTAACCTGACGGATTTTTGCTCTGCCAGTTCCAGGTGTCGATCACCATATCTTTAATGCCAAGTCCTGCTTGCCAGTTCAACAGACTTTTTGCTTTGTCTGCATTCGCATAGCAGGCAGCGACATCGCCAGGTCTGCGCGCTGCTATCTCATAGGCCACGGGGACTCCGTTTTCTTCTGCGAAGGTGTTCACCAGCTGAAGAACGCTTGTGCCGTTGCCGGTACCTAAATTGATAGCCTCTACGCCTGTCACCGGGTTATCGCTCAGGAGATTGTCGATGGCGCTTACGTGGCCTTTGGCAAGATCGACTACGTGGATGTAGTCGCGGACGCCTGTACCGTCAATGGTGTCGTAATCGTCGCCAAAAACAGAAAGTTTTTCCCGGCGGCCGACCGCAACCTGAGATATATAGGGCATGAGGTTGTTTGGTGTGTCTTTGGGGTCTTCACCAATGCGGCCAGATTTATGTGCACCTACCGGGTTAAAGTAGCGCAGAAGGATCGCCTGCCACGGAGTGTCACTGCCATTCAATTTGTCTGCTGCCGGCAGATCCCGCAACATGTCTTCAATGATCAGTTTGGATCTGCCGTATGGGTTGGTCGCCGACAGTGGCATGTCCTCTGTCAGGGGGAGGCGCTCAGGGTCGCCGTATACTGTCGCGGATGAGCTGAACACAAGGCGTTTTACCCCAGCAGCCTGCATCTCAAGGCAAAGCGCGATGGTGCTGTTGAGGTTGTTATCGTAATACTCCAGCGGCATCTGGCAGGATTCGCCAACAGCTTTTAATCCGGCAAAGTGTATAACTGCAGAAATGTCATACTCGCTGAATATGCCTTTCAGTGCCTGTCTGTCGCGGACGTCTGCTTTTATGAATGGGACTTTCTTGCCGCTCAGCTCTTCGATTCGGTTGAGCACCTCTGGTGAGCTGTTGCTGAAGTTATCGACGATAACGCTTTGGTAACCAGCCTCGGCCAGTTCGATAACAGTATGGGAGCCGATATAGCCAGCCCCGCCGGTCACGAGAATCGTACCTTTCATTCGTCAGTCCTTAGTCTTTAGCAATCCGTGAAAAAACAGCACCCTTCTGGTCGCGGTATTTTGCGTTCTCGCGTTTGTTGTAAGGGCGCAGGGCGGGGCTGCTGAGCATCTCAAAGGAGAGAGCGCAGATGATCATGCCCGGGCGCAGGGCCAGCGGCAGTTTGCCGTTGTTGTAGAATTCCAGCACGATCTGGCCTTCCCAGCCCGGATCGATACGGCCGGCGGTTACGTGCACCATAAGGCCAAGACGGGCGAGGGAGCTGCGGCCATCGAGCCAGCCAACCAGATCATCAGGAATATTCACCGATTCCAGTGTTGCGCCCAGTACCAGTTCGCCCGGATGAATATAGAGTGCTTCGCCTTCTTCGATTTCGATTTCTTTGCCCATGATACGGTTGATATCGCGCTCCAGCTGGGCACGGTCACCGGACAGGTCGAGGTGGGTCACGGAATTGCTGTTGAAGACGCGGAAGCGGTGGTCGAGGCGCAGGTCAACGCTGATTCCGGCGATGGCATCGGCTTCAGGAGCCGGCTCGATGCGGATGCTGCCCTGTTCGAGCCGTTGTTCAATATCGCCGTCGCTGAGTCGCATGTCTGGTGTCCTGTAAATCGGGAAATTCGTTTGCTGGCAGGAGTTTACCGCAGACAGGGCGCTGGCTGTAGAGCGCAGCGCAGACAATTGTGGTTTTGTTTACTTTAATGCAGTGATATCGATCTGGTAGCGGGTTTCACCGTCTTTTTTATCCTGCAGGCGCACCAGCTGGTAGTTGTGGTCGATGGCATACCAGGCATATACGTTGCGGTTCTTGTTCTTGCGCACCTGTCTGAGTTTGATGGTGTTCAGGCGGCCGATATCGGTATTGAGCTGCTCTTCACCGACTACCTCGAATTCGAAGTCCTTGGCGCGGTTCTTTTCGAAGACCTGATATTTGAGGTCTTCGTCGCCTTTTGCCAGGTCCAGCCCTGCCTGCAGCATATAGGTCAGGTTGTCCTGAATGGTATCTTTCCAGGCGTTGCTGTATTGCTGCTGGTTTTCCAGATCGCTGACGCGTTTGAATTCTGGTGTGAACACCAGCGTGCGGTCGCTTTCATTGATCAGGCCGCTGCCACGGTAGCGGTATTCCAGTGGCGTAATCAGGCCATCTTCAAAAGAGAATTCTGAGGTTTCAACCAGGCCTGCGGCGCTGGCATCGGCTTCAAAGATCAGCTGCCAGTTGCCATTGGTGAGCTGGCGCAGAGTGCGGCTGGCTTCGATATCAATACTGAACCAGCCCAGTTTCCAGGCGGTTTTGTAATGAGCGGTGAAGGGGGTCAGTTGGGCAGATGGTTTCGCCGGATCAGCGCTGTCGTCGGCATTTTCGGCTTCATCCTCAGCTGCATACGCTGTTGCCTGTTCCGGGGTTTGCGCTGATTCCTGCTCGAGTGATTCGTGCTCAAATGTTTCCTGCTCGAGTGATGCTTGCTCTGATGCGCTATCTGGCGAAGACAGTTCCGTCCGGGATTCGTCGGCCATTGCGCCGGCAGACAGGGCAACAGCGGCAAAGAATAAAGCGAGGGGCAGGTGGCGGGTCCGTTGGTTCAGCATAATTCAGCCTGTAAACTCCATATAACGCAGATGTTGCCGTATCTGACCAGCAAAGTCGCGCCAGATTCCTTTCCGGCTGATCAGTGAGTGGTGATCACTGTTCCAGACGCAGACCAGCCTCTGGCAGCTGTTTGCCATCCAGCAGGGCTTTGTTGTCTTTCATCACCAGTCGTCCACTGACAAACCATTTAACGGCAATCGGATAAATAATGTGCTCCTGCTGCTGCACGCGCTTTTGCAGGTTTGTTGCATCATCATCCGCGTTAATTGTGACAGCTGCCTGAATCACGTTCGGGCCATCGTCCAGTACTTCGGTAACGAAGTGAACAGTTACGCCGTGCTCGCTGTCACCGGCATCAATCGCACGCTGGTGCGTGTTCAGCCCCTGGTATTTTGGCAGCAGAGAAGGGTGAATATTGAGCATGCGTCCTTCGTAACGGCGGACAAAATCCGGCGTCAGAATGCGCATAAAGCCGGCGAGCACAAGCACATCCGGCTCGTACTCATCGATTTTGCGCATCAGGGCAACATCGAAGTGTTCACGGCTCTGATATTCTTTGTGATCCAGACCAACGCATGGAATATCGCGGTCGCGGGCTTTTTGCAGGCCTGCGGCTTCCGGGCGATTGGAGATAACTGCGGCGACTTCAGCGTCGATATCACCGGATTTAACAGCCTCGGCAATGGCCAGCATATTGCTGCCACTGCCGGAGATCAGAATAACGATACGCGGCTTCTTTTCAGGTTCGCCGGGCGGTCGCATCATACGTGGGTACCGATAAACTCGACCTGTTCTTCGCTGTCAGATTTTGTCTGAATATCACCGATGATCCAGGACTGTTCGCCTTCTGCGTTCAGCAGAGCAACAGCAGCATCAGCTTTTTCTTCCGGAACGACAGCAATCATGCCAACACCACAGTTAAAGGTGCGGTACATTTCGCTGGTTTTTACGTTACCGGCATCCTGTAGCCAGCTGAATACGGCAGGCCACTGCCAGCTGTTAGTGTCGATCACGGCCTTGCAGCCTTCTGGCAGTACGCGTGGAATGTTTTCCTGGAAGCCGCCGCCAGTTACGTGGCACATGGAGTGCACTTCAGAGGCGTTGATCAGCTTCAGTGCAGAGCGTACGTAAATGCGGGTAGGGGCCATCAGGGCATCAGCCAATGGCTGACCATCCAGATCGGCACTCAGGTCAGCATCAGACACTTCGATGATCTTGCGGATCAGAGAGTAGCCGTTGGAGTGTGGGCCGGAAGAAGCCATGGCGATCAGTTTGTCACCGGCTTTTACTTTGCTGCCGTCGATGATGTCGGCTTTTTCTACGATACCAACGCAGAAGCCTGCCAGATCGTAGTCTTCGCCTTCGTACATGCCAGGCATTTCGGCCGTTTCACCACCAACCAGAGAAGCACCCGCCTGAGCACAGCCTTCACCGATACCGGTGACAACAGAAGCCGCAACGTCTACGTTCAGCTTGCCAGTGGCGTAGTAATCAAGGAAGAACAGCGGCTCAGCACCGGCAACCACCAGATCGTTTACACACATGGCGACCAGGTCGATACCAATGGTGTCGTGCTTGGCGAGGTCCATGGCGAGGCGCAGCTTGGTGCCCACACCGTCGGTGCCGGAAACCAGTACCGGTTGTTCGTAGCCCTGAGGTAATTCAAACAGAGCGCCGAAGCCACCCAGGCCGGCAAGCACTTCAGGACGGCGGGTCGCTTTCGCCACGCCTTTGATGCGCTCTACCAATGCATTTCCTGCGTCAATGTCGACGCCCGCGTCTTTGTAGCTAAGGGATTGTTTTTCAGTCATGCCGTTGTCACTGGAGGTACTGGGTGGAAGAAGGCGCGTATTCTAACGATTTGTTCCGCCAAGTGCACCACTCAAATACCGCTTAGTCAGCCGCGCGGGATGATCATCGGCTGTCATCCCCCGCCGGATGGCAGAAATCTGTACAGATATGCAGCAATAGGCTGCCCAGATCACAAAATCTTATCCGGCTTTGGGCTGGAGACTGGCTATCGGCGCTGTTCGTGGCACAATACGGGCCTTTTCTGCCAGAACGCGCTGCAACTTTGGGCGCATTGTCTGTCTGAAGGATGTATCTGAATCAGGCGCTGCCGGGGCAGGGCCATGTCATAAGGAATCTGTCTGTGCGAGCTGTCAGTCTGATCGTCATGTTGTGTCTGAGTGCGCTGGGGCATGCGGTTACCGTATCCGATCTTTATACCGTGAGTGTGCCGGTGGAAAATCAGTCCGCTGACAGCCGCCAGCAGGGTACTCAGCTGGCACTGCAACAGGTGGTTGTTAAAGTTTCCGGGCTCTCTGCCAGTGCCACCAGTGAATCTGTGCAGCAGGCTGTGTCGCGGGCAGACCGCTATGTAAAAAGCTTCCGTTTCAATCGTGACGACGATGCCCTCTATTTAAAGGTCGTGTTTGCGCCGAACCTGATTGATCAGTTGCTTACCGATGCGCATCTGCCGGTCTGGGGCAAAAGCCGGCCATTGGTTGTGCTGTGGAACGGCGTCGAAGAAGGTCAGGAGCGTCAGTGGATCAGTGCCGATACTCCGCAGTGGTATAAAACCATGGCGCGCGCCATGGATGAACGGGGTATCCCGGTATTGTGGCCGGCTCAGGATCTGGAAGACGAAGCGACCTTGCCGCTGGAACGACTTTGGGGGCTGTTCCGTGGAGATATCGAGAAAGCTTCCGAACGCTACCGTGCCGATGCCATTCTGGCTGGCCGTATGACGCCGACCCTGAACGGAGACTGGCGCTACAGCGGATTTTTTGAACACGATGGCGAGGTACTGGACCTCAGCAGCCGCGGTGAAACGGCAGAAGAAGCCCTGCGTCAGGTGACTGAGCAGATCGCTGTGCTGCTGTCCTCGCGTTACGCAGTGATTGATGACGGCACCAGTTCCGGCCATGAGCTGCGGGTTTCCGGTGTCAGCAGTTTCCGCGCTTATCACGATCTGTTGGCTTATCTGCAGGCAAATGTGGCGGTGAACAACGTGCGTGTGCGGGCGGTGCATGAAAATGATCTGGTGCTGGATCTGGACCTTTCTGCTGACTGGAATCAGGTCTGGGCGACCCTTTCGCTCGATAATCGGTTATTGTTGTCAGAACAGGGTGACTATGTCTGGCAACAATAGGGCATAATAAAAAGCATGGAACATCAACAACTTACATTATCTATCACGGTCCGGGACGACGCCCGGTTCGCGAATTATTATGCCGGCCCGAACGAGCAGGTGGTACAGGCGCTGCAACAGCAGTGGACGACCCACGGCGAGCCTTATATCTATCTGTGGGGTTCAGAAGGCGTTGGCTGCAGCCATTTATTGCAGGCGGCCTGTCACTATGCGGAAGGTCTGGGTCATCAGGGTGTTTATCTGCCGCTGGACGAACTGGTGGAATACAGCCCTGCGGTACTCGATTCTATGGAAAACCTGCCTTTGGTGGCTCTGGATAACGTGCAGTCCGTCGCTGGCAATAAAGAGTGGGAAGAAGGCCTTTTCCATCTGTTTAACCGTGTGCGCGACCGTCAGGGGCACATGCTGATTGCCGCCAATCAGGCGCCCAATCATGTGGGTATCCAACTACCGGATCTCAGCTCNCGTCTGAGNTGGGGTATGGTTTATCAGGTTGAGCCGCTGGAAGATGACGATAAAATTCTGGCGCTGCTGCTGCGCGCCAAACGTCGCGGTCTGAATATGAATGACGACGTCGCGCGTTTTATTCTGTCNCGNGGTCCGCGTGATATGCAGGGCCTNTTTGATCTGCTGGATAAGCTGGATCAGGCATCTCTGTCAGCGCAGCGTAAGCTGACGATTCCGTTTATCAAAGCGGAAATGGAGTGGTAACGCCCGGGTAATCCGCGGAACCAGTCCTGGTANNGTTTTACGCCAGACACAAAAAAGCCGCCGGCTGATTTCCCTTTATCAAGGTAGTCAGCGGGCGGCTTTTTTTTTATTGCCGTGCTGTTATCGCAGGATCAGCTCAGTGCTTTGCTGATACGGCCTACCGCATCCTTCAGCACGTCCAGACTGGTAGCGAACGACAGNCGGGCATAACCCGGGGTGCCGAAGGCGGAGCCTGGAACCAGTGCTACACCAGCGTCAGTCAGCAGTTTTTCGGCAAAGGCGACGTCGTCTTCAACGCCCAGTTTCGCCATGGCTTCTTTAAAGCTTGGGAATGCGTAAAAAGCACCATCACTTTCGATACAGGTAACGCCCGGAATCTCGTTCAGTGCAGCAACCAGATAGTCATGGCGTTCTTTGAATGCCTTAACCATAGGTGTTACGCAGTCANGGCCACCGTTCAGGGCTGCTTCCGCCGCAACCTGAGAAATAGAGGTTGGGTTGGAGGTGCTCTGAGACTGAATCTTCTTCATAGCGCCAATCAGCTTCGCCGGGCCCGCAGCGTAGCCAATACGCCAGCCGGTCATGCTGTANGCTTTGGAAACNCCGTTCAGTACGATGGTNCGGTCATACAGTTCCGGACACACGGTCAGGATGTTTTCAAAGGCGAAGTCNGCCCACCAGATGTATTCGTACATGTCGTCAGTGGCGACCAGTACATCCGGGTATTTTTTCAGCACAGCGGCCAGTGCTTTCAGTTCTTCACCCGTGTAGGCAACACCGGATGGGTTGGATGGGCTGTTCAGTACCACCAGNCGGGTTTTGTCGGTGATGGCNGCATCCAGCATTTCCGGNGTCATTTTNAAGCGNGTTTCTTCGCCGGTTTCAACGATCACCGGAGTCGCTTCCGCCATTTTCACCATNTCCGGGTAAGATACCCAGTAAGGCGCAGGGATGATGACTTCGTCACCCTTGTTCAGCAGTGCCAGAGACAGGTTGAAGAAACTTTGCTTACCGCCACAGGAGACCAGGATCTGAGCAGGTTCGTAGCTCAGGCCGTTGTCTTTCTGCAGCTTGTTAATAATGGCTTTCTTGAGGCCCGGCGTGCCGTCGACCGCCGTGTATTTGGTAAACCCGTTGTTAATTGCCTCTATAGCGGCCTTTTTAATATGCTCCGGAGTATCGAAGTCAGGCTCGCCCGCGCCGAGGCCAATAATGTCTTTGCCTGCCGCACGCAGCTCTGCAGCGCGGTTGGTCACCGCCAGAGTAGGGGAAGGCTTGATCTGTTGAACGCGATCAGACAATTTCAGGTCCAAAATGTGTATCCTCAAAAACCGATGGTGGTTGCAGGCAGTCCGGCTGATCCGGGTCGGGAGCCCTGCCAGTCAAAAATCCGTATAATGTTATCTGATATGAGCTGTAACTGGAATCCTGATGAGCAAGGCATTTGAGCTTTCGTCCAAATATTCTCCCGCCGGTGATCAACCCGAAGCCATCCNCCAGCTGGTGGCGGGTGTCGACGCAGGACTGCTGAAGCAAACCCTGCTTGGGGTGACCGGTTCCGGTAAGACCTACACCATGGCCAACGTCATCGCCCAGTGCGGACGTCCGGCAATTATCATGGCGCACAACAAAACTCTGGCTGCACAGCTGTACGGTGAATTTAAGGAATTTTTCCCCAATAACGCCGTCGAGTATTTCGTCTCTTACTACGATTACTATCAGCCGGAAGCCTACGTTCCTTCGTCGGATACCTTTATCGACAAAGACGCTTCGGTGAATGAACACATCGAACAGATGCGACTGTCGGCGACCAAGGCTCTGATGGAGCGTCGCGACGCCATCATTGTTGCCACCGTGTCCGCGATTTACGGTCTGGGTGATCCGGATTCCTATCTGAAAATGATGCTGCATATTGTGCGTGGTGATTCGATCGATCAGCGCTCCATTCTGCGCCGCCTGGCAGAGTTGCAGTACACCCGCAACGATATGGATTTTCATCGTGGTACTTATCGGGTGCGCGGAGAAGTCATTGATATTTTTCCGGCGGAAAGTGATGACGAAGCGGTGCGTATCGAACTGTTTGATGATGAAGTTGAACAGATTTCCTACTTCGATCCGCTTACCGGCGAAGTGCTGAATAAAGTCGCACGGGTAACCATTTATCCGAAGACCCACTANGTAACNCCACGNCAGCGCATTCTNGATGCNATTGANGGTATTAAGGTGGAGCTGGACGAGCGGCTGGAATATTTCCGCGAACATAACCTGCTGGTTGAAGCNCAGCGTCTGGAGCAGCGCACCAAATACGATATCGAAATGATGCAGGAGCTGGGTTACTGCTCGGGCATCGAAAACTATTCACGCTATTTATCTGGNCGTGGTGAGGGTGAAGCGCCACCGACGCTGTTTGATTATATTCCAAATGATGCGCTGGTTTTCGTCGATGAATCCCATGTAACGATTCCGCAGATCGGCGGTATGTACCGTGGTGACCGTTCGCGTAAAGAAACNCTNGTGCAGTTTGGTTTCCGCTTACCATCGGCANTGGATAACCGTCCGATGCGTTTTGAAGAGTGGGAGAAAATTGTTCCCCAGTGCATTTTTGTTTCNGCCACACCGGGTAATTATGAAAAAGACCATCAGGATGCCGTGGTCGAGCAGGTGGTGCGTCCNACCGGTCTGATNGACCCGGTAGTGGAAGTGCGCCCGGCGACCGGTCAGGTGGATGANGTGCTGCACGAATTACATGAACGCATCAGTGCCGGTGAGCGGGTATTGATTACCGTANTGACCAAACGCATGGCGGAAGATTTAACNGAGTTCCTGNTGGANCAGCACATCCGTGTNCGTTATCTGCACTCCGATATTGATACCGTGGAGCGGGTAGAAATTATCCGTGACCTGCGTCTGGGTGAATTTGATGTGCTGGTGGGGATTAACCTGCTGCGGGAAGGTCTGGATATTCNGGANGTNTCTCTGGTNGCTATTTTNGANGCCGATAAAGAGGGCTTCCTGCGTTCCGAACGCTCTTTGATTCAGACCATCGGTCGTGCTGCCCGTAACCTGCATGGTAAAGCGATTCTGTACGCTGACCGCATGACCGATTCCATGACCAAAGCCATGGATGAAACCGAACGCCGTCGCGAAAAACAGATAGCCTTTAACGAAGAGCACGACATCGTACCTCAGGGTATTAAAAAATCCGTGGCCGATATTCTCGATGCAGCGCCACCGCCGGGCAAAAAAGGCAAAGGCAAAAGTCGTGGGCGTAAAGTCGCCGAAGATCATGCCGAATACGGTGCGGATGATTGGCGTTCACTCAGTGCAGCTGAGCTGGTTAAAAAAGTGGCGGTGGTGGAAGATCAGATGTTTAAGGCGGCAAAAGACCTTAACTTTGAAGAAGCTGCCCGCCTGCGCGACCAGTTGCATGAAATGAAGCAGAGGGTGATCGAGAACAGCTGAGCTGTTCCCGATCCGGTTTTGTCGGTGAATTAATCCAAGTCAGCGGATTAATCAGAGACAGGTGTATAAGACTGCGTTGAATAATCTTCTGCCGCAGGCTTGCTGATGGTGCCGACTTCTTCCACGTAGTCTACGAAAGACTGTGCGTAGTCGAGGAAGGTATCCACCGCGCGGCCATCGTTGCTGACGGTACCAAAGGTCACATAACCATCCTGTCCCTGAGCGGTAAAGCTGTTGCTCACCACGGTCAGCTGATCAGCATCTGTCAGAGCAGTCCAGTCTGACGTACCGCGTTCCTGAACCTCAATATCATACAGACGCTGACCGGCAGGGCGGTTCATGTCGACGGTCCAGCGAATGCCTGCGCCATAAGGATAGGCACCGGAAGAGCCTTCCGGATTGTGAGCATAATCCACTGCTTCGTTCAGCACCTGGCGGATTTCCGCACCGGTCATTTCCAGGTTGGTCAGAGTGTTGGCAAATGGCAGCAGGGTGTAGGCATCACCAATGGTAATGTCACCGGCAAAAATGTCGGTACGTACGCCACCACCATTCTGAATGGCAATATCTGCTTCCAGGCTCAGATAGAGGAACGCCTGAGCAACCACGTTACCGATGTCACTGCCGTTGGCGCTCTCATTGCTGCAGTTTTCATCGCCGTAAGCACGGCCAGGAATACGCGCCAGACACAGGTCTTCTGACGCTGTGCCAACCACTTCGTTACGGAACTCATCCAGTTGCGCAGTGTAAGTATCCAGCAGCTGCTGAGCAGCTGTGTCCGGCGTTACCACAGCCAGCTGAGGGGCTGCTGCAATCGCACTTTCAATGGCTGCCAGTTCATCACCGGCTGGGGTGTATTCATTTTCTTCAGCGTCTTCACGCAGAATTTCATCACCCAGCAGCAGGTAAGGTGTACCGGAACAGGATTCCACAGTACCGTCGTTATTCCACTGCACATTCAGCTCACCAACCACCTGCGCATACTGCCATGCCTGAACCACACAGGTGGTGTCGCCATCAGCGTTGGTAACAATCGTTGGGTAATCGCCGGCACTGGCCTGGCCGAATTGTTCAAAGTCGCCCAGCAGCGTATGCGAGTCACCACCAACGATGACGTCAACATCGGTCAGCTGTGCTGCCAGTTGCAGATCGTTTTCGTATTGGTAGTGGGTCATCAGAATGATTTTGTCGATGCCGGATGCTTTCAGCTCATCAATCATGGCCTGAGCTGTGGTGGCTTCATCAAGGAACTGAGTGGTCGCCAGTGGACTGGAACTGTTCTGGGTTTTGTTTTTGATGTCGATACCGATTACGCCCACTTCATGACCGTCCACTTCGAACACATGGTAAGGCTTGATGTAATCATCAGACGCATTCGGTGCCAGTGGTGTGCCGACCTGCGGCACTACGTTGGCAGCCAGAACCGGTGTCTGACAGCTGCCACTGTGCAGCTCGTCGATAAAATCTTTCAGGCCGGCATCGCCGCGGTCAAACTCGTGGTTACCCAGAGCGAAGGCATCGAAACACACCTGATTCATCAGATCGGCGTCGGCTTCACCCTCAAACGACGTGAAGTACAGAGTACCGGTAATGGCATCACCGGCGTGCAGCTTGAGCACGTTATCCAGTTCCGCTTCACGGGCAGCAATCTGAGCGGCAACGCGTGGGAAACCACCGCTGCTGAACTCGGTGTCCTGACCAGCGATATCCAGCGTGATGGATTCTTCTTCCAGATGGGAATGGTGATCGTTGATGTGCAGGATGTTCAGCGACAGCGGCGTACCATTCTGATCGTTGTTATCGTCGTTTGCGTCATTGTTGCTATTGCTGCTGCTACCGCCGCAGCCGATCAGAGTTGCCGCAGGAATCGCCAGAGCCAGAGCCTTAACGAGGTTTTTAGAGGGTAAGTTTTTAATACGCATCATTCGGGTCCGTGATTGAAATGATCACGGCTAAGCTAGGCAGGCGCTGTTGCAGTTGGGTTACAGTGCAATGGCATTGACGAAAGTTTACCTTCTTATCAATAAGGTATGGCTGTGCGCCGGATCTGAGCAGGAGAGGGAATCTATGCATCTGATTTCAAAGGTTTTTCACATCATCCGCTGATCGCGACTTTTCATTGCAAAAGGGTTGCACTGAGCGGGGCAGATGGCTATTATACGCGCCTCTTCAGGACTATAGCTCAGTTGGTTAGAGCGCTACCTTGACATGGTAGAGGTCCCCAGTTCGAATCTGGGTAGTCCTACCAGAATTTCTACTGATCCGTCAGTAACACAGAAGCCGGCTTAAACAGCTGGCTTTTTTGTTGGTGTTTTCTGCGGCTGTATTTCAGAACAATCAATGCCCATCAATAAAAATGCCCCTGAGCCGAAGCCCAGAGGCGTTTTTATCAAAGCCTTAAGCAATATCTTTTAATAAGAAATCAGTGTGGCGTTGCTGCTCAATACCGGATCATCACTGATTTCAGCTCAGTATAATCCTCGATAAAGGCCGCGCCGTATTCACGGCCGATACCGGAGCCTTTGGCACCACCAAATGGTACGCCTGGATCAACGATAGTGTGCATATTCACCCATACGGTACCGGCTTCTACCTAAGGTACCAGACGCAGTGCTTTTGACAGGTCGTGGGTCCAGCCGGAGGCAGTCAGGCCGTAAGGGGTGTCGTTCATTTCGCGCACCAGTTCTTCTTCGGTTTCGTAAGTTGCCAGGGTGGCAACCGGGCCGAAGACTTCTTCGCGCCATGAAGTGCTCTGCAGGGATTTAGGACGAATAACCGTTGGTTTTACAAAGAATCCCGCACGGTCATAGGTTTCACCACCGACCACAAAGCGGTCGCCTTCTTTCACCGCAGTTTCAAATGCTTCAATGACTTTTTTGTACTGGTCTTCAGTTGCGACCGGACCGAACTGGGCGTTCTCGTCCATTGGGTCACCGGCTTCGATTCCTTCCAGACGGGCTTTAATTGCCGCTTCGACTTCGTCGATCTGGCTGGAGTGAACCAGGAAGCGTTCAGCGGATGCACAGATCTGACCGGTGTGCATAAAGCCTGCTTCAAACATACCATCAACGATTTCTTCCACACTCATATCCGGCAGGAAACCTGCGGCGTTTTTACCACCGAGTTCCAGGGTGACGTGTTTCAGATTGGCTTTCATGGCTTCGTCGGCAATGATATGGCCGGTACGTACCGAACCGGTCAGCGACACTTTGGCGATGCGTTTATCAGGAATAATATGATCGCCTAATTTACCAGGGCCATTAATCACGTTAAGTACACCATCCGGTAAACCGGCTTCTTTACCCAGCTCTGCAACACGCAGCAGGCCGATATTCTGCTGTTGCGCGGGTGTATTGCCGGATGGCTTGTGTGTCTGACTCATGGGTAAAGTTTGCCTTGGAGAATTCCATCTCATCAGGCGCGTGCATAAGAATGTGCTGAATATAAGCTTATTGCTCTGCAGAAGAGCCGCTGCAGCTGTACTGCTTCATTATTCGCCAATCTAAGATGCATTCAAATCAAATAACTGTTCTGCAAACTGAACCAGTCGGCTGTTTCTGTTTGTCTGGCTGGCCGGAAGACCTGTGGTGTTTTGGGAACAATCTGTTCCTTAGTATTCCTTGCGCAACAGTCGGTTATTATTAGTCCATTACAATTAATAAACTGCTGTGGAAAATCACCTCAGCAGACCTGAGCGTCGGATTGATTCCGCCTCCTTTCAAATCCTGCCCGCCAGAACTTCTGATGTATCTGCTCAGAATGCTAAGCCGAAGCCGTTAAAAGCACTCACAGATCCGTATGCAGGAAAATAAATGACAGGTGCCAGTCACACCCAAAGCAATGGCCATGTGCCACCCGGTTCAGCAGAGCCTGAACAACCGTCCCCATTGCGCTATCGTACGGCGACAGCTCTGATGGTGGCCGTAGTGTTTTTTATGGAAACACTGGATGCCACCGTCATTACTACCGCACTGCCAACCATGGCGAAAGATTTTGCTGTGCCGGCGGCCAGCCTGTCTGCCGGAGTATCAGCCTATCTGGTGGCACTTACCGTGTTTATTCCGCTCAGCGGCTGGGTCGCAGACCGTTTCGGTCCGCGCAGAGTCTTTGCCTCAGCCATTGCGTTTTTTACCCTGGCATCCTTGTTGTGTGCTGCCAGCGACAGTCTGCTTACTTTTACATCAGCGCGGGTGTTGCAGGGTATTGCCGGCGCCATGATGGTACCGGTTGGCCGTTTGCTGGTGATGCGTGATACGCCGAAAGATCAGATTGTAAAAACTGTCGCTATTCTTACCTGGCCGGCGCTTTCCGGTCCCATTGTTGGGCCAGCGTTAGGCGGCTGGATTACCATGCAATGGAGCTGGGAATGGATTTTTCTGCTTAATTTGCCCATCGGTATTCTGGCATTTGTGGCGTCGCTGTTCCTGATCCGGCCGGTGAAATATCCGGTAAAACATTTTGATATGCGTGGCTTTCTGTTGTGCAGCAGTGGTATTGGTTTGTTTATGATCGCAGTAGAAACCGCCAGTCATGGTCAGGCCTTTATACTGCCAGCTCTGATCGCCGGCGTTGTCGGTGTTGTTCTGTTGCTGCTTTGCAGCCGTTATCTGTTACGCAGCGAAAAGCCATTATTTGATCTCAGTATTCTGCAGGTACGCACTTATGCCAGCGCAGTTAGCGGTGGCTCACTGTCACGGATTGCCTTGAACGCTGCACCATTTTTATTGCCGCTGACCTTTCAGCTTGGCTTTGGCTACAGTCCGGCGGAAGCCGGTGCTCTGTTCTTGTGGCTGTTTGTCGGTAACCTGTGTATGAAACCAACCACCACATGGATTATGAACCGCTTTGGTTTTCGCCGTGTGCTGATGGTCAACAGCTTTATCGTTGCGGGCTCTTTTCTTGCTTATGCGGCCCTTACGGAAGATACGCCGACGACGTTGATTGCCGTTATTTTGTTTATAACGGGTATGACACGCTCGGTGCAATTTACAGCTTTTTACACCATGGCATTTGCGGATATCGAAAAGCATCACATGAATGATGCCAACACCCTGTTTGGTGTGGTTCAGCGGCTGAACAGTGGAATGGGCATTGCTGTTGGCGCATTAATGCTTGCTATCGCCCAGTGGTTTCTTGGCGGTGATGAAGGGGCACCGGTTGCAGCCGATTTCAGTCTGGCATTTATTCTGGTATCGGTACTGGCGTTAATGACGTTTATTGATGTGATGCGACTGCCGGCGGATGCTGGTCACTCGGTATTGAAAAAGCGGGCGGCAGCCGCCTGAGGTCAGGCTGCCGCTTTTATCTATCTTGCTTAGTGCAGGCTGTTAATCCAGTACCTCGAATTTTATTCCGGCCTTATTTTGCAAACGTTCGATATAGCGTTCATCAAAGAGTGAGGCCGGGGTCCAGAAGCCACCGCTTTTACCGGTTTTATTACCGTCAGTGTCGTAGTAGTCCAGCGCCAGGCCAACAATCGCTTCGCCCAGCATTTTGGCTGTACTGCCATAACCCGGGTCGCGGTCGCCGGTGACTTTGGTCAGCGTCAGCTGACCGTCTTCCGTACGGCCAATAAACCTGAGGTCGTAAAAGCCTTCTTCCTGAGCCTGTGGTGACGGGCCTTCGCCGGGTTTGGGCAGTACGTATTTTTCCAGCAGAAAACGCGTCGGTTTAAGTGCTGCACCAAGCAGAAAGGCACCAATCCCGAGACTGTAAATCCGCGCTCCCAGCCAGCCCTTAAACCCGGCGCCGGTGAGTACCGCTTCGTTATAGCTGAAGTTATGACCATAGTAATTTTCGCGCAGCGCATTCGAGCGGAACACGATGCGGGTATTGATTGCAGCCATGATAAAAGGTGCGGTATGGCTGACCATATCTGTGTCCTGCGCCGGTTTTGACATGGTGTTCTGGCGCACAGTAAAGCCATGTTCGGCAGGGCAGATGGAATAGGGATTAGCCAGTTCTTTTTTCAGCGCCGGATTGGCGATCACTTCTTTGGTCAACTCAACCATACTGGCGACGGTGCCGCCGGATACGCCACCTTTGCCAGCTTTAAAGCGCATTTTTGACTGCACCGCCGGTTTGCCGTAACGGCGATAACTTTCTTCCTGTAAAAACCATACGCCCATATCGGAAGGGACCGAATCAAAACCACAGCTGTGCACAATGCGCGCACCGGAGGCTTTGGCCGTAGCTTCATAGCGCTCCAGCATGCGGCGGATCCATTGCGGCTCGCCGGTTAAGTCGCAGTAATCGGTACCGCTTTGCGCGCAGATTTTTACCAGTGTTTCGCCGTACAAAGCGTAAGGGCCAACGGTTGAAACCACGGCACGGGTCTGATTGCACAGTGTGTTCAGTGCGGCATCGTCAGCGGCGTCTGCGAGTATGATGGGCAGGTTGTCAGGTTGAATGCCCAATGGAGTGAGAGTCTGAGCGCGCACAGATTCCAGTTTGCTTTGTGAGCGACCGGCGATGGCCCAGTGGAGGCCATTGCCGACACTATTACCAACACCATAGGTTTCGGCCAGATAGCGGGTGAGAATC
>PAJK01000002.1 GCA_002706025.1 Oceanospirillaceae bacterium | reverse complement strand
GGCGTGGCTGGACTATGCCGGGGAATTGCAGCGTTACCTCAACCGCCGCCTGTTTCTTGGTCTGTTCAGTTATGAATGCCACTTTGCTCAATACCGTCCCGGTGATTTTTACAAAAAGCACATGGACGCTTTTCAAGGACAGGCCAACCGTATCCTGACCACCGTGCTGTACCTGAACCCGGACTGGGAAACCCAGCACAAAGGCGAGCTGGTGATTTACGATCCGCAACAACAGGAACAGGAGCTGCTGCGGGTAATGCCAAGATTCGGAACATTGGTGACATTTCTGAGCGAAGAGTTTCCGCACGAAGTGCTGCCTGCTGAACGCGAGCGTTACAGCATTGCCGGCTGGTTCCGCCTGAACAGCAGCAACAGTCTGCAACCTGATCCTCCGGCCTGATTCCTCAGGCCGTATACAAAACCACTGATAAAAATCACACCAACGCAACCGAGCACGGTTGCGGTACCCCCGTCGTGAACTAACCTCATATAGCATCCGTAAAAATACGGCATTGATTCATATAACGACCGGAGGTCTGAATGAGGTGGTCTGACCTTAGCCTGGCTAAAAAGATGATTACTCCAATCGCAGTACTGGTAATACTGCTGGCGGTTTTATCCTGGGTTCAGCTGAGCGCCCTGCAAAGCATCACTAAGAGCTATGGGCATATTAACAACGAATACTTTCCCGCCCTGCAGCTGGTACTCAACGCCGACCGCGACCTGTATCAGGCGCAGATAGCCGAACGCACCATCGCTTTAGGAACGCTGGAAGATCACTTTGTCGAAATGCACAAAGAGAACCTCGATCAGATTCAGCAGCGCCTGGGCAAACTGGATTCACTGGATATTTCTGCTGAAACCAAACAACTGGCGCAGAAATTTCTGGTCGCTTTCAATGAGTGGCGACCAAAATCAGAAAAACTGGTGCAACGCTCGGTGGACGGTTTTATTTCCTTCACAGCTGCCGCCGATATCAGTACCACCAGCCTGAATGATGAGTTTGAAGGCCTGCGTGAAATTCTCGATGAACTGGGTGAAACCATAGGGAAAGAGGCTGGTACCCTGACTGCCAGTGCTCAGGCAGCAAAAGCAGCAACGATTACCACCATCATTACTCTGCTGATCGCTGCACTGATTATCGCCGTGCTGGTTGGTATATTCTTCCCGCGCCTGATCACCCGTCCTATCAATCAGCTGAGCAGCGTACTGGGCCAGATGGCAGAAGGTAAAGGTGACCTGACCATCCGCATGCCACAGATGGGCAAAGATGAAATCGGCGTTATGAGTGATAACTTCAACCGCTTTATTGGCGGTATGCAGCAGATGATCAGCACCATACAACAGGTTGCCAGCGGCCTCAGTCATACCAGTGAGGGGCTCAGGTCCACAGCCAACGACAGTCAGCGCATCAGTGCCGACTACTCAGATCTGATGGATACAGTAGCAACCGCCAACCACGAAATGGGGCTGGCGATCGAAGAAGTTTCGTCCAATACCCAGCAGGTGTCTGTGGAAGCGAAATCCGCTGATCAGTCTGCACGGGAAGTCAGTGGTCAGTTTGCCAGTGCCATGAGTGAAATTCAGTCTCTGGCGGATAACGTTAACCACTCAGGTGCTGTTATTCAGGAACTGGTTGCGGAAACAACCAACATTGCCTCGGTTCTTGATGTTATTAAAGGCATCGCCGAACAGACCAACCTGCTGGCACTGAATGCCGCCATCGAAGCCGCCCGTGCTGGCGAACAGGGTCGTGGTTTTGCGGTTGTTGCCGACGAAGTAAGAACACTGGCGAGTAAAACCCAGCAATCCACCGGCGATATTAACGTGATGATTGAAAAGCTGCGTGCAGGTGTCGACCGTGCCGTTGAAACCATGAACCTGAGCCAGCAGAAAGCGGTCAAAACCGTTGAGTTTGCCACTCAGTCACGGGAGAACATCACCTCCGTTTCCGGCCTGATGGTCAGTATCAGTGACCGCATTCTGCAGGTGGCATCAGCGATTGAAGAACAGACCTCAGTGATCAGTAACATCAACTCCAACCTGAGCAGCGCCAAAGACCTGAGTAATCAGGGATCACGCAGCACAGATTCAATTGCTCAGGCCGTTGATGAACTGCATTCGCAATCCGCCAGTCTGAAACAGCAGGTATCGAGTTTTACTCTGTAAAACGCGATACTCAGTTGCAGCAAAGCAAAAAAAACCGGACGCTGTCCGGTTTTTTTATTCTGCTCTGATCATGCCACCGACCGATGGCTTATCCGGCAGCAACATCAGATAAACAGAGTCAGCCAGGACAGTGGATCATGGCTCTTCGCCACCCCCAGCACATACAGGTAACACAACACTGCGGTAAAAAAGGCCCGCCGGCTGGCGCGTTTGATAGCCACCGCAGCAAAAGCGATGTAGGCCAGCAGACCAATCACTTTCGCCGTCAGCCAGTTATCAGTGAGCGGATATTGAGCAATCCGGATACATAACAGCACAGCGAACACCAACAACAGCGTATCGAGCACGTGCGGCACAATTTTAAATACCTTATTGCGACGCAGAACCGGATAGAAGTAAAACAGCACAAAACGGCCGACAAACAGCAGGATGGTGAGGTACGCCAGACCGGCATGACTGTGCTTGAGTAAAGAGTAATCCAATGTTCTTCCCGTTGTGTTGAGCTGATATCTGCATGAAATGTGCGAAGTCCCGCGGCTCCGTCAGCATTCAGAAGCCCGCTCCGGGTCCGTCAGCATCGGTCAGATACGGTTCATAAACCGCAAGAACATCCGCAGGTATGTCGTCGAGCGACAAAGAAAAAGTTTTCGCAAGCATATCAAGAAGCACCACAGCATTCACCACCGAATCTTCCTCTGTGGCCCGGCGCAGACGATTGGCCAGACACTGATTAAGGCGGCCCAGCCGTTCATACCAGTATTGCAGTGTATGAGCAGAAAAATCCGTTTGCAGACCAAAGCGTTCGCGCAGGTACTGACCCACCAGATAAGACGACAGTGCCCGCAGGTGCGTTTCTTCCATGCCCGCAAGGGGCACATGGTAGCGGGCCAGCGGACGCAGAAATGCCAGATGCGGACAGCCACTGGTGGCCAGCAACAGGCCCGCCAGCGAACCAATAGCCTGCTGTGCCGTCGCCGGCATGGTTAATCTGCGTTCGCCGGACTGAACTCTTAAAGTGACCGGCTCGTGAGATACAACACTGGAGAAAGCCTTCACCAGCGGATACAGGCTGAGCGCCGCCGGACAGGTACCGCTCTGCCGCTCCAACGGGCAGTCAGTACAGCGCTGGTAAGCCAGCGACAACCACTCAGGTAGCGGGTCAGGCTCAGCTTCAGGCCCGCACAGTGCGCCGGGTTCAAGAGGCACAACGAAGCGCTGATGCTGCTCACTGAGCACAAATTCAATGTCGTAGACGATGGTCAGCATAAGCCAGACCTCTGGCGGCATGTATCTGTTAAAGTCTGGCCCCGAAAGCCGGATATGCCAGCGGAGCCGTCCTTTTCACCGGTAAATGCCGCAAAAGATGCCTGTAAATCATGCGGATATCAGTATCCGCCAGACCCTTTAGCCCCTTCAAATCCTTCAGACTTCAAGATGAAAGGTCACCGGCCCATCATTAAGCAGAGATACTTTCATGTCAGCGCCAAAGCGCCCCCGGGCAGTCGTTACCTGCCGTGCCGCAGAATCGGCGAAATAGTCGTACAGAGCTTCGGCATCCGCTGGCGCAGCCGCTGCTGAAAATCCGGGGCGCAGACCCTTGCCGGTATCTGCCGCCAGAGTAAATTGCGACACTACCAGCAATTCATAACCGCAATCGACCAGACTGCGGTTCATCCGTCCTTCCCCGTCAGCAAAAATGCGGTAATTAAGCACCTTATGCAGCAGCTTATCGGCTTTGGACTGATCATCGCCCTTCTGCACGCCAAGCAACAGCAGAATACCCGGCCCTGTTTCGCCAACGGTATCGCCATCCACCACCACGCGAGCCTCGCTGACACGCTGAATAAAACCAATCATAAATTCTGTGAACTCCTGCTTACTGCCCTGTCATAAGGCTTATGGGCTGATATGCAGTTATGGTATATCTGTATCTCTGACGGTAAAACACCAGGCTGGTCTTTATGAAACAAAGCATTCACACACTCCTGATCCTCACCGGACTGACCATAAGCCAGTTGCCGAATGCTGCAGCGACGGAGGTTTACACATACCGTGATAAAAACGGCAATGTGGTGTTCAGCGACAAGCCGAGCGCTAACTCGAAAAAGCACGAAGTGCGTGAAATCCCTATTGTTCCTGCCTTCAACGTTCCGCCGAAAGAAGAAGTAAAGCCACCTGAACCTGTTTTTTCTTATACCAGCCTCAGCATAGTGACGCCGCGCAACGAGGATCATCTGCAATCCGGCTACGCCGGCAACGTTCAGGTGTCTGCCGTACTGAGCCCGGCGCTGCGGGAACAGGACACCATCGTCATGCTCGACAACGGCGCTGTGATCGCTGAAGGACGGCAAAGCAACTTTGCCCTGCAGAACCTGAACCGCGGGGAACACCAGCTGCAGATGCAGGTACGTGACAGTAAAGGCAAAGTCCTTATCAGCAGTAACCCGGTGACGCTTTATGTTCAGCGGGCCTCTACTCTCAACCGCGGCGGCTGACCTGTTTCAGTACAGCCCGCTGCCGCCCGAATAGCGATAGCCCAGCGTAAAAGCCCGCCAAAACACCACAAAGCACCAATTTGGATCGCTTTATTTTCTTTTTGCACTATTTATGGTCAACTAAAAACCATAGTACCGTTCGAGTGTTCTCTTTGGTGCCACTCACTACCGCAGTCAGCGCTAATATTGTGCATCACAAAATAATGGCTCAGTTTTTGCTGATCATGGCTGTCTATTATCTTTAGCCACAGGCCAACCGGAATTCCCGGCAACCGGCAGCAAGCGGAGAATTGAATGCTGGCCAGCGCGATTATTAATCAACGTCTTCTTGAACACCTGAATACCGGTGTTCTGTTACTGGATGCGGATCTTATCGTTCTGTACGTCAATCCGGCAGCAGAAGCACTGCTCGAAATGAGCGGCAAACGCTGTCTGGGTGTGCCTTTCTATGATCTTGCTTACGAATCAAGTGAAGCCACCGAGGCGCTGGAGCAATCGGTCATTACCGGCCACTCCTACACCAAGCGTGAAGCCCTGATTCAGCTGCACAATCAACAGCACATCACCATGGACTACAGCGTCAGTCCGGTAGCGCATCCGGAGACCCGTCTGCCATCTCTGCTGATTGAATTACAGGGCCGTGATCGACTGATGCGTATCAGTCGTGAAGAACAGCTTATCGCCAAGCAGGAAACCACACGCTCTCTGGTACGTGGCCTGGCGCATGAAATTAAGAATCCATTGGGTGGTATCCGTGGTTCAGCACAATTGCTGGAGCGGGAGCTACCATCGGCGGAACTGAAAGAATATACCAACATTATTATCGAAGAAGCTGACCGCCTGCGCGATCTGGTTGACCGCCTGTTAGGTCCGCGCCAGATTCCCAAGCAGGAACAGGTCAACGTTCACGAAGTTCTTGAACGCGTCTGCCAATTGATTGAAGTTGAATCTCAAGGGCAGATCATCATAGAGCGCGATTACGATCCTTCGATTCCGGAACTGGAAGCGGACAAAGGTCAGCTTATTCAGGCACTGCTGAACATCTGCCGTAATGCGATGCAGGCGATGGTTGAAGCTCAGCCGCCGGTCGAGCAACCAACTCTGCAGCTGCGTACCCGAACCGTTCGCCAGTTTACTATCGGTCACCACCGCCATCGTTTGGTTGCCCAGATTGATATAACCGATAACGGCCCGGGAATTGCCTCCGCCCTCAGGGAAAACCTGTTTTATCCCATGGTCAGTGGCCGCGCCGAAGGTACAGGTCTGGGTCTGTCTATTTCGCAGTCCATTATCAATCAGAAGAACGGCATTATCGAATTCACCAGTGACCCTGGTAAAACCACTTTTTCAATTTATTTACCGCTGGAACAATTATGAGCACAGTCTGGATTATTGATGACGACAAATCCATTCGCTGGGTGCTGGAGAAAGCCCTTGAACAGGCGAATATCCGCACACGCGTTTTTGAACAGGCGGAGCCGGCTCTGTCTGCCCTTAAGCGTGAACACCCGGATGCCATTATTTCCGACATCCGCATGCCAGGTATGGATGGTCTGACTCTGTTGCGTCACGCCCATGAATCCCATCCGGATCTGCCGGTCATTATTATGACAGCGCACTCCGATCTGGAAAGCGCGGTATCCTCTTATCAACAGGGTGCTTTCGAGTATCTGCCAAAGCCATTCGACGTTGATGAGGCGGTTAATTTAATTCAGCGTGCCATTGCGCATTTTGAAGAGCTGAACGCAGCCGCTCCGGAAAGTGTCGAATCCGAAGAAGAACACGAAATCATTGGTGAAGCACCGGCCATGCAGGAAGTTTTCCGTGCCATCGGTCGTCTGTCGCAATCCAATATTACGGTGCTGATTAATGGTGAATCCGGTACCGGTAAAGAACTGGTTGCCCACGCCCTGCATAAACACAGCCCGCGTTCTGCAGAACCTTTTATCGCCCTGAATATGGCGGCTATTCCAAAAGATCTGATTGAATCAGAACTGTTTGGTCATGAAAAAGGCTCCTTTACCGGCGCCGGTGGCCAGCGCCGTGGCCGTTTTGAACAGGCCAATGGCGGAACATTATTCCTTGATGAAATCGGTGACATGCCAGCCGATACCCAGACCCGTTTGCTGCGTGTGCTGGCGGATGGCGAATTTTACCGCGTGGGTGGTACCACACCGGTTAAAGTGAACGTGCGCATTATCGCGGCGACGCACCAGAATCTGGAAACCCTGGTAAAAGAAGGTCGTTTCCGTGAGGATTTATTCCATCGTCTGAATGTTATCCGTATTCATCTGCCACGTCTGGCCGACCGCCGTGAAGATATTCCAAAACTGCTGACACACTTCCTCAAACGTGCCGCAGAAGAACTGGAAGTTGAAGTCAAAACGCTGCGTCCGGAAACAGAAGAATATTTAAGCTCTCTGGACTGGCCAGGTAACGTGCGTCAGCTGGAAAACACCTGCCGTTGGATCACTGTTATGGCATCCGGCCGTGAAGTTCTGGTCAGTGATCTGCCACCGGAACTGCTCGATCAACAGGGCAGTACTCACACATCCGGCAACTGGGAACAGACTCTGCGTTACTGGGCTGATCAGCAATTATCCGCCGGTGTTACCAACCTGCTGGATAACGCAGTGCCGGTGTTTGAACGCATTATGATTGAAACGGCTCTGAAACATACTGCCGGACGTCGTCGTGATGCCGCCAACCTGCTCGGCTGGGGGCGCAATACGCTGACACGTAAAATCAAAGAACTGAATATGGATGGCCCGGGCGGGGATGACGATGACGAAGGTGATGAATAATCACTTTTTCATCCGCTAATCCGCTAACGACCGCTTAATACGTCACGGGGATTCTGTGCAATCAGAATCCCCGGATTTCCCGCCAGTAAATCACCCTGTCATTGCCCCGATAAATACCAAAGCTTGCTGTGCTCTGCGGGTTTTCATAACTGCCATCCAGATCAAAATCATCCTGCAGCCAGACGGGTACGTCGTAAGTCAGGTCCACTTCGCCATTGCCAATACCTCCCGGAACATCAGCAGGGGCCATCAGCAAAATGGCACCGATACCGCTACCGTTGCTTAATTGCCCCGCATGACCTGCAACCGTTGTCACATTGGCGGATGACAGGGTCACATCTGAGGCGGCATCGTATTGCCAGCAACTATCCGCTGTATTCAACACAAACCTGTTACCATCAAAATATTCATTGCGGATATTTACCGGAAGATCCAGTGTTTCCGGACCGTAAGCATTTTCCAGCCAGAGCCGCCCGTAGCGCACATCAAAGTCTGCCAATGGCTGGAAAGTGAGGGCAGAAATTAATGCAGCGCCATCACTGTCCGTTGCCGCATTAAGAGAAAAAGGAATATCCGGGGAGAACGGCGCAATTTTATTTTCTGCTGTTTTATCGTAAGAAAAGGCATCGCCGGGATTAAGGTCATACAACATAATACCTGGCGCAGAAACAGTTAGTGCACCGCTGTTTAAATCCGCATTAAACGCCAACGGACTGCTGTTAATATCAAGCGCAGAATTATCCACCGCCGCGGCAAGAACACTGACATCGGCAGCGATCAGTTTCTGATAGCCAGGTAACGTATAATTCTGAGTAGTAACACCCGCTGCGTTCTGTGCTGTCAGCTGTAATCGCGGTGCAGTCAGCCAGTCAAATGCCTGACCTGTGTAAACAAAATCCTGATCGCCATGGCACCATGCGTTAAGGGCACCTGGATTTACAGTACTGGCAGAAAAATGATGCGCATAAAACCGCCCGGTAGGCTGGCTTTCTCCGGCCGGTACCGTGTGACCAAAGTAGCTCGTGGATGGCATTACCCGAAAGCGGAAAACACCCACCTCTGATTCACTGACACTCACACTATTCACATTGTCTGCAGCACTACTATGGTTATAGCTTGCCGGTGTAACGCTGCCACTGTTGCCATCTGCCGGACTAACGATGGTGGTGGTTAAAGCAAGGCCGTCCTGCGCATAAGATGGTGTTGGTGAATTTCCCTGACACATGTCGCTGTCACCATCCCGCTGCCAACTGACGGCCTGAATGTTTAACGGGAAAATGCTTCCGGCGGCAACAAAAGCATCGCAGGTCGCATCCGCTTTGCTGCATTCACCGCTGCTCTGCACACAGAACCCGGCTGGAATACTGGCAAACTGACGGCTGCCGTCCAGCTGCAGCCCGGCATCATCGCCACTGCCAAGATAACGGGCATTTAATTGCATCAGGCCGGCATCGTAATAATTCAGATCAAATGTCGCTTTGCCTTCGCTGTCGAATGTTAACCGCCCAGCAGTAGCACCGGCCTCGCTCATGGCAATGTCACGCCCATTGATCAACAGCGGCAGGCTTGCTACCCGGCCACTGCCCGACGGATTGATGTAACTGCCCCACAGATAAACATCTTTGCGCACAGAAGCGAATGCCGGTACACACTGACGTGATGCATCATCTTTTTTTACGGCCTGCAATGTCGCCGTTATTCCTTTGCCTGCAGTGAAGTCTGCGGCATCCACAATAAAACCACTGTCGGCAAAAGACAGACTGCAGTCCGTTGATGCTGCACCACCATCTTTACGGCAAAGATTGGCGACATAGGGGGTACTTAGCGGTTGCGAGGAACGTACGGCAATATCCACTCTGCCACCATCGGTATTCCATAATTTTTCTGTTGTTTCACCACCGCGGAAACTGATGGTATCGCCACCTTCCCAGCCCGAAGGCGCCAGCGTCATCTGCACATTACCGTTGTACAGAGAACTGCAGCTTTCATTGGCACAGGCACGGATCAGCACATCCTGGGCTGAACAGCTGAGAGCATCGGAGGAATAAACAAACTCAAAATGGTGAACCGGCGTATTCATTGGTTCAATATAATTAGCGCACACCTGCAGATTATCGATGGCGTGGTTATTGGAATAGCTGCCGGTGGAGCCCGTCAAAGAAAATAACAGGTTGGCAGGAATCGCAGACTGACCACTGGCAGTACTGACATCCACGGGAGCGATCAATTGACGAAAGCCGGAACCGGTATCCCGCTGTACCGTCAGCACTGCCGATGAGCTGCTGCTGGCATCAATAGAAATACGATAGCGATAGCCTGGGTTTGCCCCCCACCATGACCAGCGATAGTCAATGGACGGACTGATATTATGCGCGCCGGTAATATAACGGTAGCCGGAATAATCCACCCCAGAGCCGCGCACCGCTACCGAGTTTGACCGAAATCCAGGCCCGCCTTCGCGGCCTTCTGAGGCAGACGAAAAGTTACCATATTCATCCAGCGCGATGCCCAGCCAGCCACCGGCGAACCCCGGTCCGGCATTGCCGTCGGTACGCTGAGCATAACCCAATGAACCACCATAGCTGCCAGCCTGTGGCGTCACCGTGGCATCGGAAAATACCAGTGAAATACCGTCCGCTCCCTGCCCGCTCCAGGGCGACCAGGCGTAATGATCAAATTCTACAATGATCAGATTATTCTGCGCTGGAAACAGACGCTGTAATGTCGCCGCTGTAGATTGATTGGTGGAATCCTGCGTCAGCAACAGACGGTTGGACTGAATGGAAGGAGAATAACCACCACTGATGCGGGACACAGCCCAATTACTCCCCAATGAGGAACGACCGAAACTGTCACTGATACAGGTTAAGGGAGGCGTTGCCATACAGGCCGACGCCGGGCTGGATCTTGGTGTACAGGTACCGATAATAATGGACGACCCGTTGGCAATAATACTGCTCCAGTTGGGAGTCGTCAGATCGCCGTAGGCACGGGTATCGTTCAGAGTAATGGCGCCCGACTGAGTGGTTATAGTGACTTCGGCAGCCGAAGATCCTATGGTGCTGTTACTGATCTGCAGCGAGCTTGCTCCGGTAATGCTGCCCTCCGTCATAGTCACATTATTAAATTCAGCATAATTATTCGCGGCATAAAAATCGCCGGCGATCGTTGCACTACTGATATAAATCGAATTCGACAGAGAACGCACACCATCATAAAAATCAGTACCGTCCGCAGTAATAACACAACAGTTACTGGTTACCTGCCCACGTACTTCACCACCATTGAATGTCATGCCACCACTGGTTGCCGTCATACTGCCATCAACCTGTGAGTCCGTGAACGTTATGCCATTGGCAGCAGAAACATCGTCACGAACATAGCTGTTAACCAGCAACAGGGTCCCATAGCTGGTAATCCCACCATTAATATCTGCCTGATTAATCTCAATGGCTCCTGATGAGCTGGCAATATCACCACTGATTGTATTCGTGCCACGGATGATTACAGAGCCATAAGAAGATGTCAGATTAACCGGTTTGGCCGTACTGCCGACACTGTTGGAATTTAATTCAAAACCATTCCGAGCGCTTAACGTTGCTTCGGTTAATATTTCCCCAGGCGATGTGGAAACATCCAGAGTATCACCCGCATTCAGCGTAACCCGTCCGGCACAATTAAATGTTGACCCTGATTGCAACCAGATACCGCCACTGCAGGGAGGAAGATCCGCTACAGAACCGTTTTCAATGACATAATCCCGGGACCAGCAGTGAAGGCTGGTCAGGAGTAGCAAAAATAACAGCGCGTGACGTTTCATATCATTTCACCATCACTTCAACCTGACGCATAGCCTGATCAATACCAGAGCCACATTGACCAGTACTGCTCACAATATAATAGTTTTCACCACTGTCTGAGATGCTGCGGCAAGCGACTGAGACAGAACAATTATTCAGACCAGTAACAGCAAAGCTCTGAGTGTAATACGGTGACTGGCTGCAACTTCTGCCAGCACTGCCATCCGGAGGAATAAGAAGATTGAGTGCCAGTTGCGCACCAGATTCCGCGGCATAAAATGCGCGGTAGGAATTTGCCTGTAAAGATAACGACTGTGAACTGTTCTGCTGAATACCGGCCATGGCAGCAATAATTACCGCCAGTACGGTAATAACGAAAACAGCGACTGGCAAGCCGAAGCCGGATTGATGATATCGGGACTCAGGGAACATTACGGACCTGCACCTCCTGAGCAAGAGACAGCGTATTGCCAGTGGCATCTGCAATGGTAAAACTGACCGCTACCAAAGCATTGCGACGCTGACTGGACGGTGAATAAGAAAAAACCAGTGAAGATACCTGCAGACTGTTGGCAAGTACTTGCCTGCCGGTAGCGAAACTGCCAGGCAAAGCCGCAGTCAGTTGATTGACGTTATTTACAAAACCATACCCACGATACAAATACAGCCACTCACCGTCCTGACAGATGGCTTCCGGATCAGCACTGATAAAAAGCCGGTTTTGCGATGATGCACGATTAAATCGGTGGGGCTGAGAAAGACTGATAATCACCGGTGCAGTACCTGCCGGTAACGTCTCAATATTAACGGTCTGTGGCCCATTATTATTGTTCTTGTTGTACAGATTGCCAACCAGCGGGTAAATACTGATATAGCCACTGAATGATTCGGTCGCCGACAAAGGAACGGCTTTAATTTCGGAGACCTGGGCGTTGTTTTCCAGATCGATATAAGCGGTGGTTGCGACCAGAGGCATGTATTCAATACAACTGCCATCGTTGGTCACACGCAGACTGCCGGGCAAAGCGTAGCGGATACGTCGGGAAATCTGCTCGCTGATAATATCCGCCGTATCCGCCAGACGCTGACGTTCCCCCGTATCCAGCATACTGCGTGTTGTCTGACCAATAAATTGCACAGAAATGATCGCGATGATGCTGGCGATCATCAGCGTCATAACCATTTCAACCAGAGTAAATGCAGCGAACTTTGGCATCAGAAATTTCCCCGGTAAACAGAAAAATGACTGACCAGACCATCGGGGGCACGGATACTCAGAGCGATTCGTTTAGCGCCTCCGGGATTTACGCCAACTGAGTTATCACAACTGACACTGACACTGACGCTGAAGCCGTCATACTGAGCAGCAAGGTCAGCGTCGACAAACGCCGGCACTTCGTTATTAATGGCATCGTAGTCATCGACATCATCGTAGCCGGAGCGATTTTCACCATCGTTGGTGATGCGGCATCCTGTGAAGGTGGGCGTGCCTCCCACGCCGGTTGATTCATCAAACCGCACTGCCAGAATTTCATCCAGATAGAGCTGTGCCAGATCCAGTGTTTTAGTCTGCATCAACCCGTCTGCATTGCGCCCGGCCAGCAGGGAAAAAGCTTTCAGTCCGGTGGTCAACGCCAGCCCCGTGATGACGATGGTGATAACCATCTCCACCAGGGTAAAAGCCTGTAATGAACGCCGGGGGAACATTTTCATGACCCGTTTCCTGGATAATGGGGTTTTGTCATAAAAGACAGTTTGCTGCATTAATTATGGCTGACAATTACCATCATGCGAGTAACCCGAAGAGGTAATGCACAGAATATGAGATTGATCGGCACTGACCACCCATGTCTGGTTTGTNCCGGTGAAGCCATTACCGNCATAGCGCACATTGTGCGACGCTCCGTCAGCCAGCGCAGTGCCATCAATGGTCAGCGTCGTGCCGTTGCGCTGAATGGTCAGCGTGCTCAGTTCGGTAGTGCCCTGCAGCACCGCAAGGGTCCACTCCCCGGAAGTTTGAATGATACGAAGAAATACAGATTGTGTGGCGGCAGAATCCGCCAGTGCGCGTTTCTGCGCGACAGTGGCGATGGCAATCATCTGATCGCGGGCAGCAACAGCACTGAAACTGCTGGTACGGGTAAAAAGAGAGGATGCCGCGGCGCTGACCACACCGATCAGAATAATCACCATGATCAGTTCAATCAGAGTAAAGCCGCGGCTGTTTTGCATACTGAGCGGGGATTAACAGTCCGTTGAACTGACGGTAACCACAACAGACGGTGACGCGTTCGCTGCTGCTTCGGTATATACCACCTGACAGCCAGTTGGCGTTGATGCACCCGTGGCCCGGACAGTAACGGATCCTGCAGCCGGGGTATCAGCAACAACGGTGTAATCTGTTGAAGAAATCTGTGCTGCCAACAAAATACCCGCCGCGTTAGCTGTCGGATAATAATTGGCCATGGTTATCGCCTGCCCCTCAAGAGTGACAGAGCCCGCTGCCGCAGTATTTGCCGCAAGAGCCTGCGCATGAGCAATATTGGCTGCAGAACGGATAGAACCCGCCGCTGCCTGAATCGATGCCGCACGGGCCTCACCACCAAGGTCCGCAAAACGCGGCAGAGCAAAGGCGGACAAAATGCCCAGAATCACAATCACCATGATCAGTTCGATCAGAGTAAAACCGGATTGCATTGTGCGTGATGTGTTTTTCATATTTCCGACTCCTGCATACTATCGGATAAAGTAGTTAATCCGCCCGTCCTGCGGGCTGTATTCAATCTCTGCGCTTTGTATCCTGCTGTTCACTGAATCAAAGCTGAAGACACAAAGACCATTCCGTTCCTGCGCCTGCCAGCTGAGATCGCTCCAGCCAGTTATTGTCATCTCCGCCGGCTGCAGCAACGCCTGCCACAACCTGCGACAACGGGATGACGGGAGTACCTTCCCTTCACTGCCCACGGAGCCGGTATTCACAACCTCGTCCGGATTCAGTGCATCCGTTGGCCAACCACCTTCTGACATCAGCAGATTATTCTGACCAAAACCATGCAGAGGAATCGCCGTACCAGGCTTACCACGGACATACCATTGCTCCCTCGCAGCCAGTACAGCCCGCTGCAGTGAGGCGGCGGATGCCCGCACCTGAGCCAGATACGCCTGTTCCAGTACGACAGAAATATTACGTATCAACAACAGCACCAGGACTGTCAGCAAACACACCACCAGAGAAATCTTTAACAATGGATTTCCCGGTGTTCTGCGCACGGCATACATACGATCTCACCTCTGTTTTTAACTCTAGTTGAGGTGATCTGTTTTGCCCGCTTAATTACGAAATAAAACAAATAGTCATAAGAATGACGAACAACAGAATAGTCAGATTATCGGATAAATGCGGGGTGGACTGACGCAAAGCCAGACCGGCGGGCTGGCTATGCTCAAACAGACAATAAAATACGTAAAAAAGACAAATATATGTCGAAAAATCAGCGCCCGGACGACGATCCGGTGGCGACTGATCCCAGGTCCCAGATTGGCAGAAACACCCCAAGCGCCAGCACCAGAACCAGAACCGCCATAAAGACCAGCAGAACAGGTTCAATGGCATCCGCCAGCTGCTTCAGTTCGTAATCAATTTCGTCATCATAAAAATCCGCAACCTCATCCAGCAGCCGGTCGATGGCCCCGGTTTCCTCACCGACGGCCATCATCTGTAATACCAGTGGCGTAAATAAGCCGGTGGCAGCTGCGGTGTTGGTCAGCCGGTCACCGCGTTCAATGCCGCTGCGCATATCGCGTACTGCACGACTGATGTAGCGGTTACCGACGGATTCAGCCACGGTCTGCAGACTCTGCAGTACAGGCACACCAGCCGCCATCATCATGGCAAACGAACGGGCAAAGCGCCCCAGTGCTATACGCTCGAAAATACTGCCCAGAATGGGAATACGTAATTTCTGTTTATCCCACCACAGCGCTCCTTCACTGCTTCTGACATAAACTCTGGTCAATGCGCCCGCAATAAATAAGGCGACCAGCAAAGTAAATCCGTGCATCTGTACAAAATCTGAGACCGCGATCAGGATTCGCGTCGGCAGTGGTAGCTCCGCACCAAGACGGGCAAAGACACCACTGAATGCAGGTATCACAAATAAAGTAATCACCACCATGGCAGCACTCATGGCAATAATCACCATCAGTGGATACCGCATCGCCGCTTTCATACGCTTGCGCGTTTCACGCTCAGATTCAATATGAACAATCAGACGTTTCAGTGCCGAGTCCAGCTGACCTGTGTTTTCCCCGACCTGAAGCAGGCTGACATAAATCGGTGAAAATATTTTCGGGTGACGACGGAATGCAGAGGAAAGATCGCTGCCCGACACCAGACTTTCCGCTATTTTATCCAGACACTCACCCAGCACTTCAGATGTGGTTGATTCGGCAAGGCCCCGGATGGCACGCAGAATAGGAACGCCCGCTTTTGTCAGCGCATACAGTTGCCGGGTAAAAAGAATTAATTCTTCAGCGCTGACGTTTTTCTTACGCAAAAATCCGGTGGTCTTCTGGCGATTGTCGTTGCGCACCGTATTTTCTTCCAGCCGGGTAATAATCAACTGCTGTTGCTGTAATTGTTCAACGGCCGACTGATAAGACGGTGCACTGATATTCCCTTTAATCAGATCACCATCGGTATTACGCCCCTGATAGGTAAAATCGCTCATACATCAACACCTTCATCCAGTGTTGCCGAAACCCGGAATACCTCATCCAGAGATGTGATCCCTTCCCGGGCAAAATCCAGTGCNCGTAACGCCAGACTGCGGAAGCCTGGCTGCTGCAGCGCAGCATCGGCAAAATCCTGCTGCCGGTCAGTACGCAATGCGGTGACCAGCTGGGGACTCATTTCCAATAATTCATAAACCCCGATCCGCCCCTGATAACCGGTATTGTGGCAGCGGTGACAGCCATTAGCCGCATGGAAAACCACGGCTGAACTGCCCGCTTCAAGATTTTCCAGCCAGGCTTTTTCCTGACTGTCCGGCTCATGGGTACGGCGACAATGCACACACAGCTTTTTAATCAGCCGCTGTGCCATGACCGCCCGCAGCGATGAGGCCACCAGATAGCGGTCGACCCCCATATCCAGTAAACGGGCAACAGTCGATACCGCATCGTTGGTGTGCAGTGTGGATAACACCATGTGCCCAGTCATCGCCGCCCGCAAAGCGATTTCGGCGGTTTCATGATCACGCATCTCACCGATCAGAACGATGTCCGGGTCCTGACGCAGAGAGGCCCGTAATACGGTGGCAAAATCCAGCCCTACTTTATTGTTTACCTGCACCTGATTTACCCGGGGTAAACGGTATTCAATCGGATCTTCTGCGGTAATAATTTTCTTTTCCGGCTGATTCAGTAATGACAGTGCGGCATACAGACTGGTGGTTTTACCACTACCGGTTGGCCCGGTAACCAATACCAGACCATGAGGACGATGAATCAGATACTCAAAGCGTGACTGCAGGTCCTGTGGCATGCCAAGCCCCTCAAGATGGAGTATCCCGGAGGTCTGATCGAGCAGACGCATCACCACAGATTCACCAAACTGCACTGGCATCGTAGACAGACGAACATCAATATTATGGTGCAGTACGCGGATATTAAAACGTCCATCCTGTGGCAGACGTTTTTCAGAAATATCCAGCCCCGACATAATTTTCAGACGCGATACCAGTGCGGAAGCCACGCGACGTTCTTTCATCACCTGTTCCTGCAACTCACCGTCAACACGCAGACGAATACGCAGCTGATTTTCTTCCGGCTCGATATGAATATCCGATGCTTTAATCTGAACCGCATCTTCAAAAAGACTTTGCAGCAAACGTACCACAGGCGCTTCATTAACNTCTGTCGACATCGCCATTTCATCGATATCGAAATCGCTGCTGAGCAGNTCNCCTTCNAGNTCACCGGCGATGCTCGCCATCTGCTCCTGACGCCGGTACACGGCATCAAGAACTTCCAGTAATTCCTGCTCACGCACAAAAGCCGGCATGATCGGCAATTTCAGGATACGNTGCAGATCATCAATNGCCATCAGATCCATNGGATCAGACATACCCACCAGCAGGCCATTCTGTTCTTCNGATAACACCAGACAGCGATAGCGGCGTGCTGTTGTNTCCGGCAGACGCAGGGCCAGAGCCTGATTAATACGGTAGCGGCTTAAATCAATAAAAGGGTAATTCAGATGGCCNGCAAGNACGGACANTAATTCGTCTTCATTCACCAGCCCAAGGTCGGTAATTGCCCTGCCGAGTTTTTTCCCGGTTCTTTTTTGTTCGGCCAGAGCCTGCATCAGCTGAGTTTCGTTAATCAGCCCTTTTTCCTGCAGCAAATCTCCCAGCCGGACTTTTTTAGGAGCTTCCATCCTTTTACCTCAGACGTTCCAGACGCTGTTGCAGCCAACGGTTCTGTTCGGCGGACAACGCATAATGAATCTGTGTGTTTTCCAGCACAGCAATTGCTGCTGCNGCTTTACCCTGATCTTCCCAGGCACTGGCCANCGCCAGNGGCCAGTTAACAACATCTGGCTGACGCAGAATAAGTTTCTGATAAGGGACCACTGCCTCATGACTGAAACCCAGCATGTGCAACCCAGGCGCAGCCACAGCTAACCAATTCAGTGAGCTGCTTTCAGCATTTTGNCGATAGAAATTCAGAAANCCGCCTGCGTCTTTCTGTTCAAGTAATATACGTAATTTNAGNGTGCGGTAATCGCCGGCNACCTCTGGCGGCGCATTATCCAGAACCTGATTAATCAGGTTCAGCGCGCGCTCAGGCTGAGCATTATTTAATGCGCTGAGCGCCTGCAAATAGAGTGCACGTCCGTCTGAAGTACGACGNATTACACGTACNGTGGCTGATGGTTCAGTCTGCTTNTNTTGAGTCTGAACTTCTTCAGCCCGGTGCTCTTCAGTCTGAGCCTCTTCTGTCTGAACCTCTTCTGTCTCCATTTCTGCGATCCGGANATCTGTACTCCGACTCTCCAGTGCCTGCGACACTGACGCGNCCAGAGGTTCNTTGGNGTCATACACTGNCTGCGCGGTCGCTTGTNTTGCACCCGGCNGNNCAATNTCTGCATCCGGGGATTTCTGTTCNGCANNNGNGGATTTCTGNNCTGCNGTAGTATTCTGCACTGACGGCTCTCCTGGCGCCGCATCAGANACGCTNCTNACTCTGTNNGGNACNGNCTCNGAGGTNAGTAATGAATCGTCAGAAGCTACGGTATTCGTCAGTAATGCAGCGCCAGGCAATACAACCATTTCTGCATTTCTGGTCTCTTCATTTCTGGTCTCTTTATCTCTGCTTTCAGCATTATCAGGCTTTGCATTATCAGGTGAGGAAATACTATCTGCGGCTGTCACAGCTAAGTCAGTAATGCTGGCAGGGCCGGATGGCGCATAAGACACCGCAAAAACATCTGATAAGCCGGTGGAGCGATCATAACTACCGGTTATCGACGACAGGGGAACAAATAAGGAAATTAACATGGGAACAACTGCCAGCGCNGGCAGCAGCAGCCACCAGCGCGAATGATNACNNTGTGGCACAACAGCCGCTGCCGNTANCAGTGGCAGACTCTGCTCCTGAATACCTTCACGCNGGTCGATCTCACGTAATACGTTATGCAGCAGGCTCACATCATCACCAACAGAAAACAGGCAGTAAGTGTCAGTCCGTACCAGAGATAAGGTGTCTGGATATTGCCTGCGGCCGGCAGTNNTNCNTCTCCNGCCAGCATGGCGCTTTCAGTATCCTGTACCGCACGCATAACGTGATTACTNTCCAGCATCCGGCTGCCACTGCCATATCCGGCCAGCAGGCTTTTNGCAGCCAGAATATTCACCAGCCGCGGAATACCNCGACTGGCCCGCCACAGAGTTTTTAATGCCGCACGGTTAAATAATGGCATCCCGCGGTAACCCGCGGCGGTCAGCCNNTGCTGCAGATATACCGAAAGTATGTCGGCATTATNTAATGGCTCCAGTCTGGCACTGTANGTGATNCGCTGCCGCAGCTGACGCAATGAATCCTGGGATAACAGGNCATCCAGTTCCGGCTGACCGAAAAGGACAATNTGCACCAGCTTTTGCCGTTCCGTTTCCAGATTGGAAATTAACCGCAGCGCTTCCAGCGTATCGCNCGGCATACACTGGGCTTCATCAATCAGGATAACCGGCACCTGATTATCGCCGGCCATCACCAGCAGGGCATGCTGTACGCTCTGCTGTACCTGACTGTCCGGTANTAAATGATCATCAATNCCCANTTCGCGGGCAAGAACACGCCACANGGCACTGGGAGTCAGCGCCGGGTTNGGGATATAAGCNGTGGGGNTATTCTGAGTTTCCAGNGTATTCAGNAANCTGCGNCATAACANCGTTTTTCCGGTACCCACTTCTCCGGAAATTTTAATAAACCCTTCACCACCGGAAAGCGCAAACAGCAGCGTATCNAACGCCGCTTTCTGACTCGGCAGNTCNACAAAAAAGTCGGTATCCGGCGTCAGACTGAANGCCGGTTTATTCAGTCCATAAAATNTTTCACAGGCCCGTGCCAGNTCACTCAACTGCATAGGGCATTTTCCCCACAGGCAGTGCNCTGGANTAACGTTTATTCANCGCATCCAGCTGCCGTTCATCCAACGCNGTATCAATAATTCTTGGCTGAATCAGAATAACCAGTTCACTCTGCACACTTTGCTCGCGGGTCTGGCTGAAAAACCAGCCCATCAGCGGAATATCACTGAGCAAAGGGATGCCTGCTTTGGTTCTGACTTTACGGTTCTGCATCAGGCCGCCAATAACCACCACCTGACCGGAGCGCGCGCGGACAATAGAGTCGGTTTCNCGCACNGTGCTGTACGCCAGTGGCAGCGTGTAATCGTCGTCATTTAATTCCAGTGTACGCTGTTGCTCTTCCACTTCAGTAACGGTCGGATGAACGTGCAGAGTTACNTCNCCCCCCTCACCNATCTGCGGCGTTACATCCANTGCAATACCGGAAAAGAATGGTGTNAGTTCAATGTCCGGGGTATCGCTGACGGTACTGCCGGTGGTTGTCGTGGTACTGCTCACATCNGTNACAAAAAATTCATCGGTACCGACTTTAATCACGGCCTTCTGATTGTTNACNGTAGCNATNCGCGGNCTGGATAAAACCCGGACATCNCCCTGTGTGCGCAACAGCTGTAANGCNCCGGTAAAGTCACCCANNGAGAAATTCGCGGTAAAAATACCTTCAATCAGATCATCGTTTTCCAGTGGCACAGAGGAAAGATTGGTNTCCGCCTGATACACGCTGCCGCGATAACTTTTGCCGCCCAGGGCCGACCAGTTAATGCCCGACTGATAGCCATCATTGAGTGTNACNTCGACAATTTTGGCTTCAATCAGAACCTGTTTCTGAATGGATAATTCAGCCCGCTGCAGATATTCAGCCACCGCAATCTGGGTNGATGGTTTGCTNTTCAGAATGACAATGCCTGCATGCGGATCAACCACCACGCTGGCTTCAGCTTCGCGGCTGATGATCAGCTCCANTGTGGTTTTCANNCTGTCCCAGAAGTTNGTGATGGATTCGGTCTCNACTTCACTGCTGTTGGTGTTTTTAACCAGACGAACATCATCGCCGCCGGCGCTGTCTTCTTTGCCGGACGNNGACGTAACCTGTCCGCTGCTGACCCGCATACCGGAGACACCGGAGCGTTTAACATTCAGATAGTTNATGGGAAATATCCGGGTCTGCTGCTGATCCGGCANAATCTGAATACCGTACGGTGAGCGCACAAAATCAAAACCATACACATCACGCACNGCCAGCAGAGTCTCTTCCAGCGTAACCTGCTTCAGGTTCAGCGTAATNTTGCCGCTGACGCCCGGATGAACCACCAGGTTATTGCCGGTTCCCTCCACCAGACTGTTGAAAAACACATCGGCCGACACCGCATTGGCNATCACATCAAAGCGTTCTTCTTCCTGCACCGGCTGCAGCGGCGGCAACAGATCCGCCAATGGCAGCGGAGCGGGTTCTGCCGGTAAAGGATCAGCACTGACTAAACGGCGATCCTGTTCTGTGACGTTTTTTTCTGCACTGGTTTTTTGNGCAGCGCAGCCGTTCAGCAGCACGGCGNATATAAGCACCGAAAGCACACTGAAAAATTTTAAATNTAACCATCTGTTCACAAAGTTGCTCATCAAGNCTGACCAAAAAACTATTGCTTCATAGATTCAAGTAAAGACAGTTCTATTACTTTTTTCCGGATTTTTATCGTGACCCGATCAGGTTTNATCGCCAGCACACGGGCGCCATCCACCAGATCGCCGGTACGGACTAACTGATTGTTAATAACGGCACTGGCCCCCTGNCCNCGCCAGCGGATCTGCTGCAAAGAGAGCGGNACCGCCACTTCCGGCTCAGTCTGTGGTGCACTGTTATGCCATTGCGGNGGACGCATAGGATCGCCGGCNTTNGCNGGCATAACAGACAACGAAGNCATAACAAGAACGAAACAGAACACGCAGGTTTTATTCACCACCCAACACCTCCTGTCNNCGGCTCAGCGTCGACACCCGGATAACCACTTCACCNCGGGGATATTCTTCGATATTAAATTCCAGTGACTCCCACCCCAGCAGCCANGGCAGCTGATCAAGCTGACTGAGATANTCCACCAGCGCCGGAAAGGTCACNTCCATGGTCAGCTGCAGGCTGTGACGGAACAGCTCAACGTCGTCATAACCGTCNCCCANATCCACCCGCTGCGCCGGTAAGGTCTGCANNGAACGTGTCTTCAGATTCTGGTTCTGAGCCAGTATGTCGGCCAGCAACNCCGTCATCTGTGCCGGAGACACCAACGCCTGAGTCAGGGCATTAATGCGTTCATCAAGCAGTTCCTGCTGTGCTTCCAGGTTTTTCAGTTCAGCACGGACCGCCTGATCAGGATCGTGCAGTTTACTGTCGTGCAGTGCCTGCAGCTGGGCCTGTAACTTCGCCTGTTCCTGCTGTACCTGTATCTGCTGCTGATGGGTTTTCTGCAGTTTTTCCCACAGCGGCATTACCCCCAGCCAGTANATCAGCGCGNCAATAACAACCGCCANCGTCAGCCGGATCAGCTGCTGTTCACGNAGTGAAATACCGCGGTACATCTGAATAAGACTGGCCATCTGCGGATGGCGCCACCAATAACGCAGAGANCCCATCAGTGCCCCCCTGCCGCGCTCAGAGCAGCGGCGCTCTGGCTGCGCGTATCCAGAACAAAACTCAGTGCCTGCTGAGTCTGNTCCGTCTGCTGAATATCNATGGTGCGGAANCCACGCTGACGATAAGCCTCCTGCGCACTTAACTGAGTTACGTATGGCGATAATTGCGCTGCTTTATCTGTGTANCCGCGCAGCTGCAGGTGCTGACCACGTTCAAATACCGACACCCCACTGAGCCAGACGTTATCCACAGCCACCTGNTCAAGGCCGCGCAGNAGTGGCGTAAAACTGATGCGTTTTTCGATATTCTGGCGACTGAGATAATTCAGCACACGCTGACTGTTGAGCAGACTGGCCTGCGCTTCTGTGCGCTGTTTTTCCAGTTGCGGATCAAGCGTTCTTGGGCCCATGTGNCGCTGAACTTCTTCGATTTCCAGATTCAGTNCNGCCACCTGAGCGCGCGTATCTGCCANTTGATGCTCAGACCAGANNNCNGCGATCAACACNGCGATCAGNGAAACAACAGCAAACGCCAGACCGGCGATACCGTAGTGAATCAGCTGACGGATTTCCCTGGCCAGTTCCGGTGGACGAAATTCGCTGCTGTAGAAATTAACCTGCTGCTTAACNTTCCAGCTCATAACGCCTTCTCCCGGCCAGCCAGAGAAGCATTACCNGTCAGAAATTGATTGCGTGCCAGAATGCCGCCATAAGCCGTCGCCAGAGATGCTGTCAGNTGGCCGACGTCCTGATCATCCACCGGTGCNAATTGCGGCAGGGCAAAGTGNCTTACCGCCACATTGATGCTGNCCTCCAGCTCCGGCAACGCCGCCGAAATATCCATATCATCCGGGTGCAGCACCCAGATTTCCGACACCATGCCCATNCCCTGCTGACTGTCGAAGAAATCCAGCGAACGCTGNAATTCCAGNGCNACAGCAGCAACACGGTTATGATGCTGGTCCTGAGGTGCCAGCGNGAAAGNNCCTTCNGAAGATNAAGGNGNTNNNGCAGAAACAAGCGCATCCGCNCCGGTATGAAGNTGGCGCGCCAGATACAGGGCGCCATCACGACAGAGATAAATCATGCCTTCANGGGCATCCAGGCGCAGTACACCAATACTGCCNTCCGGATCGTATCCGGCAATCAGATTAAGCAGGCTGATTTCNGNCACGGTAATCAGATCAAGCTGCAGTTCCAGCCGCTCACACCAGCTCACCAGCTGACGTACCGCTTCGCGCTCAGCAACCACNGCAAANGCCATATCCATNCGNCCGCGGTAAGCATCACCCGGCAGNCGGAAGCCCTGCACCAGCACTTCGNTCACCGGCCGAGAAATAATGTCNCGGATACGGAACTGCAGNGCAGCGGACAACTCNTCGTCNGCNACCGCAGGCGCCTCCAGCAAGTGCAGTTCGTAATCCAGAGTATCAAGGGAAATAACCACAGGGACCTCACGCAGCGCGTTATCCGTAATCCACTGCTCCAGTCCGGCCAGCCCCTGCTCACCATTTTTCGGCGTATAACACAGGCGTACGCCCTTNTCGTCGGCATACACAGCAAACGCCTGACTCTGGTGCAGTTCGATACCCAGACAGCGACGATCACCCCGGCGTTTTTTGCCAGCGGAAAACATTGACCAGGAAAAGCCCACGGCCACCCCTTTATAAGAAATCTCACACTGTTACAAAGTGTAGACCATGAATCTGGCGCAGCCCGCCCAATCGCCNTTTAACACGNTTCNGGCNCTGCCCTGAGTCAATGATCCGTATCAGTTGGGGTATACTGGCGNCGATTCTTAACCCGGGATATGTATGTTTAATATCGTTTTATTTGAACCCGAAATTCCGCCCAACACNGGTAACATCATCCGTTTATGCGCCAATACCGGCTGCCAGCTGCATCTGATAGAGCCGCTCGGTTTTAATATGGAAGAGAAAGCCCTGCGCCGTGCCGGGCTGGATTACGCCGAGTGGGCGAGTGTAAAGATTCATAAAGATCTGGAAGCTTTTATCAGCGCGGAGCAGCCNGAACGTCTGTTTGCGCTGACGACCAAGGGCCACNCCCGNCATTCCGACACTCAGTTCAGNGCCGGTGATTATCTGATGTTTGGCCCGGAAACCCGCGGCCTGCCTGAGGATGTNCGNGCTNAGATTCCACAGGATCAGTGGTTGCGGCTGCCGATGATGCCGCATTCGCGCAGTATGAANCTGTCCAATGCCGTCGCTGTGATGGTCTATGAAGCCTGGCGCCAGCTGGGGTATAACGGGGGCAGCTGAACCATTCGTTGCTTNGTTGCCGGTGANNCGTCCGCANTTTTGCTGTGGNATGCCGGCAATCCGCCCGCTGAAGGAGCCCTGCCATGCGCGTCGTTATGACTCTGATCTTTCTGCCGTTTCTCTGTCTTATTTCTCTGCTCTCTTATGCCGGTGAGACACTCACCGACAAACTCAGCCGTCCCTGGGGCATGGCGTTTGTCAGTGATCATCAGCTGCTGATCAGCGAACGGGCTGGCACATTGCAGTTNTTCGATATTAACAGCCNGCAATTACTGCCCGTGGCCGGTGCCCCTGCAGTCGTGTTTGACGGTCAGGGCGGCCTGCNGGNTGTNGTCTGCTGGATGTTGCCGTACCAGCGGATTTTGCCACTCACGGCTGGATCTACTTTACCTGGAGTCATCAGCTCGACGGCCGCAATGCGGCAACTGCACTGGGCCGCGCCCGACTGAATCTGACACAGCAGCCGCTCAGATTGAGTGACTGGCAAACCCTGTTAATTACCCGCTCCGGCAGTACCACCCGCCACCATTACGGCTCCCGCATCGCCTTTGATGACAGCCATGTGTTTTTCAGTGTGGGGGACCGTGGCAACCGCGATAACGGTCAGGATCTGCAGACCCACGCCGGCAGTATTCTGCGTCTTAACCGCGATGGCAGTGTGCCGCCGGATAATCCTTTCAGTGGCCGCGCAGATGCGCTGGCAGAAATCTGGAGTTACGGCCACCGTAATCCCCAGGGTCTGGTATGGGATGGCCAGCATAAGCGGCTGTGGGCCATTGAGCACGGCCCGCGCGGTGGCGATGAACTGAACCTGATTGAATCCGGCGCCAACTATGGCTGGGCAGAGGTTTCCTGGGGGAAGGAATACTGGAATCCGATGTACGTGGGCGACGCCCGCACCAAGCCCGGCATGAAAGATCCGCTGAAAATGTACGACCCGTCCATCGCCCCGTCATCACTGCTGCTCTATCGGGGTGACCTGCTGGCCGGGGCGCTGAAGCTGCAGCATCTGAATTACATCCAGCTCGATAATGCGGAAGATGTCGGTGTAAAAGGGGAAAAGCGCCTGCTCAGCGGGCTTAAAGAACGCCTGCGGGCGTTGGCTGTGGACAGTCAGGGGCGTCTGTATATTGCATCAGATTCCGGCAAACTTTACCGCTACGATCAATTGCCGGNGNNCTGATCCGTACCTTNTCGATCANCCCCTGTTAATCAACCTTTGTNGATCTGCCCNGCTTAACGGTTAGCGCCGACAGCAGCCACAAAAAAAGGAGCCATTGGCTCCTTTTTTCATGCTTCTCTCAAACTCAACCCGGCAAACTCAACCCGGCAACTCAGTGAGTAGCAGGTTCAGCGCTTTCACCATTGGCCTGAGCAGCTTCCTGCGCGGCTTTCTGCTGATACAGGGCATCGAAGTTGATCGGTGCCAGCATCAGTGGAGGGAAACCACCCTTAATAACCATAGCGTCTACGCTTTCACGCAGGTATGGGAACAGGATGTTAGGGCACATAGCGCCCAGCATTGGTTTCATCTGCTGTTCCGGAATGTTGGCCATAGCAAACAGACCAGCCTGAACCAGCTCAACCAGGAAACCGGTTTCGCCTTCGTTGGTAGCCGTCACAGTCACTTTAACGAATACTTCGTAGTGGTTTTCATCCACTTTACGTGCACCACTGTTCAGATCCAGTTTGATCTCTGGTTTCCACTCTTTGGTGAAGACCACAGGTGCATTNGGCGCTTCAAAAGAAGCATCTTTGATGTAAATACGCTGCAGAGCAAACTGCGGCTGGTTGTTCTCAGACATGTTTTCCCCTTAAAAATAAAACCGCAATCAGCCGCGCACTACCGGCAGGTTCTGATTGCTCCACTCCATCATGCCGCCGCTCATGCGTACTGCATTAAAGCCTTTCTCGCGCAGCGTTTTGCCGGCCATATTGACCGTCTGACCGCTTTTACACACCAGAATCAGAGGCTTATCTTTGTACTTGTCGAGCTCATTCATACGGCTCGCCAGTGCAGAGAACGGAATATTGACAGCATTGGCGATGTGTCCGGCATTGAAATCCTTGGAATCGCGGATATCAACAAACACAGCATCTTCACTGTTAGCCATTCTGGTAGCCTGCGACGTTGATACCGACAGGCCACTGCGACGGTTGTTGTCCCACAACAGCGCCAGCAGAAACGCGCCCCAGATACCTACCAGCCACCAGTGATTGGCCACGAAATCAAACAGACGATCCATAACTTCTCATCATCAAATCAAAAAGAAGGCCGGAGTATACCGTCTGAGTGTGACAGGAACCACCGCCGGTAAAAAAGTCCACAGCGTCAGCCGCGCCAGATCGTGGCTTTCGGCCAAATTAACCCATGACTATCGGACTGTGAGCAAAATTCAATCAATTCCGACTCTTTTACTCAGTCGCAGACGCGACTTAACAGGGCGTTTTTGGGTACAATAGGGCCAACTTTGGTCAAAAAACTGAGTCCATTTTAATGAATTCGCGCCCTGTACCTACTGCACTGATCATTCTCGATGGCTGGGGCTATCGTGAAGAAACTGATAACAACGCCATTGCCAACGCCAATACCCCGACCTGGGATCGCCTGCTGACTGACTACCCCAGCACTCTGATCCAGACATCTGGCGAGGCCGTTGGTCTGCCTGACGGCCAGATGGGCAACTCCGAAGTTGGCCATATGAACCTCGGCGCCGGACGCATCGTTTATCAGAACTTCACGCGCATCAACAAGACCATCAAAGACGATGAGCTGGGCAATAACGCCGCGCTGACCAACGCCATCGACAAAGCCGTGGCCAACGGCAGTGCCGTGCACTTCACCGGTCTGCTGTCACCAGGCGGCGTGCACAGTCACGAAGAACATCTGGTGGCTCTGCTTAAACTGGCAAAAGCGCGTGGTGCAGAAAAAGTCTATGTTCATGCCATTCTCGATGGCCGTGATATGCCACCGCGTTCCGCCGCGCCATCCATCAAACTGATCGAAGACACCTTCGCCGAACTGGGCAATGGCCAGATCGCCTCCGTTGTTGGCCGCTTCTTCGCCATGGACCGCGATAACCGCTGGGAACGTGTGCAGCAGGCCTACGATGCCATGACGCTGGGCAAAGCAGAGTTCAGCGCTGACACCGCCAGCAACGCTCTGGCCGCAGCTTACGAGCGTGACGAAAATGACGAATTCGTCAAAGCCACTGTGATTGGTGGTGCTGACGGCAGCATTAAAGACGGCGACAGCGTTATCTGCTTTAACTTCCGTCCGGACCGTGCCCGTGAAATCACCCGCGCACTGGTCGAAGGCGATGACTTCAAAGGCTTTGAGCGTACAGCACGCCCGGCTCTGGNCGACTACGTGATGCTGACCGAGTATGCCGCAGACATCAAAGCCAGCTGCGCCTTCCCGCCGGAAACCCTGCACAACGGCATCGGCGAGTACGTGTCCTCACTGGGCATGAAGCAGCTGCGCATCGCCGAAACCGAAAAATACGCCCACGTNACCTTCTTCTTCTCTGGTGGTCAGGAAGCGGAATACGATGGCGAAACCCGTATTCTGGTCAAATCTCCGGACGTGGCCACTTACGACCTGCAGCCTGAGATGAGCGCACCGGAAGTCACCGACAAACTGGTTGAAGCCATCAAAAACCGCGAATACGATCTGATCGTATGTAACTACGCCAATGGCGACATGGTTGGCCACACCGGTGTTTATGATGCGGCAGTGAAAGCTGCGGAATGCATTGATGAATGCCTGAAGCGGGTCACCGATGCGCTGCTGGAAGTGGGTGGCGAATGCCTGATTACCGCAGACCACGGTAACGCAGAACAGATGCTGGATGACAATGGCCAGGCCATGACCCAGCACACCACCGGGCCGGTGAACCTGATTTACGTGAACCAGCGTGAGCAGGCCAGCATCCAGCCTGGCCGCCTGTGCGATGTATCCCCTACGCTGCTGGCGATGATGGGAATCGAACAACCCGCTGAAATGACAGGAACCAGCCTGGTCAGCTACAAGTGAGATAAACCCGATGATCAGACCGCTGTTGTTGTGCGGCCTGGTGCTGGCGTTTCTGTCAGCACCTGCTTCGGCAAATGACGAAGCCAGACTGAAAGAACTGCAAGCCGAAATCGCCAAACTCGAACAGTGGCTTAACTCCGCTAAGGACGAGTTTTCTGACCTGAACGCCAAACTGCGTAAATCCGATGAGGAAATCGCAGCCATCAGCAAACAGATTCAGGAAACCCGCCGTCAGTTAGCGGAGGAAAAAGATCGCCTAAAAAAGCTGCGGCAGGAGCAGGGACAGCTCCGCGAACTTCGCCAGCAACACCGTAATCACCTGGCTGAGCAGCTGCGCGCGGCGCAGAAACTGGGCAATGAAGGCCCGGTGAAACTGCTGCTCAATCAGGATGACCCACAACTGGCGCAACGTATGATGCGCTACTTCGGCTACTTCAATACTGCCCGCATTGAGCGTATTCAGCACATCATCGCTGAGCTGACGCGCCTCGATCAGATCGCCGAACTCATCAGTGAATCAGAGCGCAAACTGCAGGTCAGCGAACAGAACCTGATCGCCGAAAACAAGCGGCTGGCCCAGGGCAAAAAAGATCAGCAACAACTGCTGGCCAGCCTGCAATCGCGCATGAATTCAGAACAGAAACGGCTGGCGCAGAAACAGGCCGACCGTAAGCGCCTTGAATCCCTGCTGAATGAAGTGCAGACGCTGCTGGAAACCAGCCCGCGTAAAAACGACGCGCGCCCGTTCCGCGCGCTGAAAGGCAAACTGCCGATGCCGGTCGACGGACGTATCCGTTATGCCTTTGGCAACCGTACCAGCGATGGCAAATCACGCTGGGAAGGCTGGATGATGAGCGCCAATGAAGGGGCTCCGGTACGCGCCGTGCATCACGGACGTGTGGTCTATTCCGACTGGCTGCGCGGCTTTGGCCTGCTCACCATTCTCGATCACGGCGACGGCTACCTGAGCCTGTATGCGCACAATCAGGCGCTGATGAATTCCGTTGGCCAATGGGTCAACCAGGGCGAAACCATCGCCACGGCCGGGCGCAGTGGTGGTCTGGATCAGGCCGGTCTATATTTTGAAATCCGTTACAAAGGTCAGCCACAGGATCCGGCAGTCTGGATCAAACGCTGATCAGCACGTGCCATACAGCTGAGCCATAACCAGATAAACCATAATCAGATAAACAGGGATGGAAAGGCCCATAACTGTCAGCAGAAGAACGCTCAATTGCAGTGAGTTCTGCTGACTTTTGTGCCATTCTTAACGGCAAACTTTCACTCCGGAAGCCTTAGCATCACTATGTTCACCTCTCAGACCGCATTCGGCCCCAAACTGCTGCTCTCCGCTCTTATCAGTACCTGCCTGCTGCTCCCGGCACAGGCCGAAGAAGCACCCGCGGCTGATACCCCTTCCGCTGATCATCTGCAGGGCCAGCTGCCGCTGGAAGAACTGCGCAATTTCACCGAGATTTTTGAGCGTATCCGCTCTTCTTATGTGGAAGAAGTGGATGACACCACACTGCTGGAATACGCCATCGACGGCATGCTGTCTTCCCTTGATCCGCACTCTGCCTATCTGCAGCCGGAAGATTTCTCCGACCTGCAGGAAAACACCTCCGGCAAGTTCGGTGGTCTGGGTATTGAAGTCGGTCAGCAGGACGGTCTGATTCTGGTGGTAACACCGATTGATGAAAGCCCGGCGCAACAGGCCGGTATCAAAGCCGGTGACCTGATCGTCAGCCTCGACGGTGAAGCCGTGATGGGCATGAGCCTGAACGATGCGGTGGAAAAGATGCGCGGTGAACCGGGTACCGACATCACCCTCGAAATCCGCCGCAAAAACGAAAAAGAACTGCTGACCTACACCCTGACCCGCGCCGAGATCAAAGTTGCCAGCGTGCGTACCGATATGTTCAGCGGTGATATTGGCTATGTGCGTATCACCCAGTTCCAGGAAAAAACCGGCAGCGAATTAGCCTCTGCCGTACAGGAATGGCGTGACAGCGGCAAGCTCAACGGCATCATTCTGGATCTGCGCAATAACCCGGGTGGCGTGCTGGATGCCGCGGTGGATGTGGTCGATACCTTTATCAGCCAGGGGCTGATTGTGTATACCAAAGGCCGTACGGCCGCCTCCGAACTGAGCTACAGCGCCACTAACCATACTCCGGCCGGCAAAGTGCCTGTTGTGGTACTGATTAATGGTGGCTCGGCATCGGCCTCGGAAATCGTTGCCGGCGCCCTGCAGGATCATAAGCGCGCGGTCATCGTTGGCACCCAGTCGTTCGGCAAGGGCTCAGTACAGAGCGTACTGCCAATCACCCAGGACCGGGCGATCAAGCTGACCACAGCACGTTATTTCACCCCGGATGGCCGTTCTATTCAGGCTCAGGGCATCACCCCGGATATCTGGGTAGAGCAAAGCGAAGTGACCCCTTACGAACAGCGTTATTACAAAGAATCTGATCTGCCGGGCCACCTTGCCAATCCGGGTGGAAAAGCCTCAGATGCGGCAGAAAACGCTGACAAACAGGCCGACAGCGAAAGCGAAAGCGCACAGGCCGCCGAAAGCAGCCTGCTGAAAAAGGACTTCCAGCTGTATGAAGCCCACACCCTGCTGCGTGGTGTCGGCATTCTGGGACTGCGTCAGGAGTAACGCTTGAACAACCGCCGTACCCGGGCAAACACTCTTGCCCGGATCGGTCTGCCGCTGTGCCTGACACTGCTGGCAGGACTGATCCCTTCCCTGAGCCGCGCCGCTGAGCTGCTGCTGATCATTGACGATGTCGGTTATAACCGCAAACTCGGCGAACAGGCCGTGGCCCTGCCAGCGCCGGTTAATCTGGCGTTCCTGCCCCATACGCCCTTCGCTGCCCGGCTGGCAGAAAAAGCCAGCGACAAAGGCCATGTCATCATGCTGCACGCGCCAATGGATAATGAACAGGGAGCCAAACTGGGGCCCGGCGGACTGCACGGCGATATGGATCAGCATACCCTGCAACAGGTGCTGCTGGATGATCTCGAATCCATCCCCCACGTTCAGGGCTTTAATAACCACACCGGCAGCCTGTTAACGCAGAACCCGCAGGCAATGAACTGGGTGATGGAAATTGCCCGCCAGCAGGGACTGTTTTTTATCGACAGCCTCACCAGTGCTGCCAGCGTTGCCCGTCAGAAAGCCGATGCTAATGGCGTACCGGCGCTGGACCGCGATGTATTCCTCGACAACCTGCGCGATGAAGAATCGCTGTCAGCCCAGTTTGAGCGGGCAGTAGCGCTTGCGCAGAAGCGCGGCTATGCCGTGATCATCGGTCATCCCTATCCGGAAACACTGGCCTTTCTGCATAAAGCTTTGCCGGCTCTGGAGCCCAGAAATGTGCGCCTGACCAGCATTGATCAGTTCCTGCGCCAACGTCTGTGGTCGCGCCTGATTGCGCCGGAGCCTGCCCCTTCGCGCTACCTGCTGCACAGTTCGCCAATATTTGAACCAGAGCCTGAACCAGAGTCTGCTGCAGAGATCAAAGCGGAGCGCTGACCCGCTCCCATGTTCTGCACTTCGTCCGCACGTCTTTAGCACTCCTTTTGCACTTCTTTCTCACGATGGATACTGAAAAGACGCGGAAGAACAGAAACGCCGCTGCCGTCGACTCAGCTCATCAGTGATGAAGATCAGGGAAGCCAGTACAGCAAAATGAAGAAATGGCACGGAATGGCCTGATAAAAATCTGATCCCTGTCGCCAATACTTGTACCATGGTTTCATTTTTATTAATCTCAGGACAGATTAATGAGGGGACAAGAATGATCAATACCCATGGCAGACCCGCAACGAGCCGCCTGTTTCTGGCTTTTTTCCTGTTTGGCGGACTTTCTTTTACTGCGTCATCGCACGCCAGCTCTGTAGCCGTCGATGACTACACCGTTGAACTTTACGACATCTACTGCACCGCCTGCCATGCGGTAAAAGCCTCCGGCGCCCCTCAGGCCTTCACCAGTGAATGGCATGACCGCCTCGATAAAGGCATGGAAACCCTGGTCAATCACGCGATTAACGGCATCGGCAATATGCCGCCCATGGGCACCTGCGTGGAATGCAGTGCCGACGATCTGCACGACATCATTCAGTACATGGCGCAGGAGCAGTAAGCATGAATTTCGACCGTATTAAACTTAATCGCCGTGAACTGTTAAAAGCCTCCGGCGCGGCGCTTATTGCCGCTGGTACCGCCGGCACTACAGCCTGCAGCAGCAACGTAAAAACCGAAGAAACACCGGGCATTATCGGCCCCGACGGTAAGCGCGTGCTGCCCTGGAGCAACTGGTCCGGCAACCAGCATTGCCAGCCTGCCCAGCGCCTGGTGCCGAAAAATGAAGATGAACTGGCCGGCATTCTGAAAACCGCCCGCCAACCGATCCGCTGCGTTGGCTCCGGCCACAGCTTCAGCGGACTGGTGCCCACCGATCAGACCCTGTTGTCTCTTGCCCGTTTACGCGGCGTCGAAAATGCTGACCTGAACACCATGGAAGCCGATGTCTGGGCCGGTACACGCCTGTCCCAGCTGGGCGACAAACTCTGGGATCAGGGTATGTCGGTAATCAATATGTCCGACATCGATACCCAGGCTTTTGGCGGCGCGCTGGCAACATCGACCCACGGCACCGGCAAGGATCTGGGGACGATTTCCACTCAGGTAAAAAGTCTGCGTATTGCCAATTCCAGTGGTGATATTCTGCACTGCAGCGCTACTCAGAATGCCGATCTGTTCAATGCTGCACGCAACAATATCGGCGCGCTCGGCGTGGTAACCCAGGCCCGCATCGGCACCGAAAAAGCCTACTATCTGAAAGAACACAGCTGGATGATGTCGGAAGAAGAAGGGCTGGAACGCGCGGCAGAATTACGCGATGCCCACCGCCATTACGAAATGTATGCGCTGCCCCACGGCGACTATATGCTGGGGATTGCCATCGACAAAATCGATCCGGCGGATATTCCGGAAAAACCTCCGGTTGAAAGCGGCGACGCGTATGAAGCCTTCCGTACACTGGCCAACGTTGTGGATTATCTGCCCTTCCTGCGCGGCTGGCTGGTGAACTTTGGTGCCAGCGGCGTGGAACCCGAAACACGCTATGGGCCATCCCACGAGATATTCGGCAACCTGCGTGATATCCGCTTTAACGAAATGGAATACACGGTACCGGCGGAAGTCGGCCCACAGTGTTTACGTGAAATTCTGCACACCATTAAAAAGCAGAATATTCCCGTGGTTTTTCCTATCGAAGCACGCTACATCAAAGGCGACGATGTCTGGCTCAGCCCGTTTTATCAGCGTGATGGTTTCTCCATCAGCTGCCACAACTTCCATGACAAAGATTATAAAAAATACTTTGCCGCCATTGAGCCGATCTTCTGGAAGTACGACGGCCGTCCACACTGGGGAAAAATCCACACATTAGCCGCCAAAGAATTTGCTGCCCGCTATGAACGCTTTAATGACTTCCTTCGTATCCGTGCTGAAATGGACCCGCAGGGATTATTTCTTAACGACCATATCCGCAAAGTGCTGGGGATTGTCTGAGGCAGTTTTCTGAGCAATAAAAAGCCCGCGATCGCGGGCTTTTAAATTCGGAATTACTTGCGCGCTTTTCTCACCAGATCATACGCCGTCTGAATCTCCTGGGTTTTCTCCTTGGCCAGTTTCATCATTTCTTCCGGCAGACCTTTGGCGATCAGTTTATCCGGGTGATGCTGACTCATAAGTTTGCGGTAGGCTTTCTTCAGTTCATCATCGGAGGCATCGGCTTTTACCCCCAGCACCGCGTAAGCATTTTTCAGCTGCACAGCACTGCCGCTATTCTGTTGCCCTGGCCTGCCCTGATAGCCGGAAGAATACCCCCGCGAACCACTATTCATGGCTGCCTGAATCCGGCCGTGAATCCATTCAAACTGAAAAACGCTGATGCCCAGATCGCGGCATAATTTATCGAACAGCTTACGTTCTTCCACCGATAACTTGCCGTCGGCGTACGCTACGCTGAGCTGAATTTCCATAAACATCTGTGCCAGTTCGGTACGCTGGGTAAAGAGGTTACGCAGCATGGAAAGATCAGATGCCAGATTCAGTTGCGGGTTTTTGCCTTCGGTGAAGAAATTAATAGCAGCCTGACGCTGCGGACCGCTTAAGCCCATCTGATTCATAATATGACTGGCGGCATCAATTTCCTGCTCACTGACACGGCCATCGGCTTTCGCCAGACGGCCCATGACACGAAACGTGGCGCGGAAAAATACCTGCTGAATCTGTGCCCGCCCAGCGGAGCCACTGGCCACCGCGGCCTGACCGAGAAGAACTTTACTTAATGCCTGGTCAAACAGATGTCCGGCAAAAGCTCCGACCAGTAATCCGAAAGGGCCGCCACTGACAAAACCAATCAGGGCGCCGATCAGTTTCCCGGCCCAGAATTTTCCTGCAACTGAACTCATGCGAAGGCCATTTTCTGCTGTTGCAGCCGGGCTTCCAGTTCCGCCAGACGTTGTGGTGTACCAACATCCACCCAGTCGTTGCTGAGCTGCTCACCGAGCATCCGGCCGTTATCCATGGCTTCACGTAACAGTGGTGCCAGCGGGAATTTTCCGGGCGTGCAATCACGGAACAGCTGCGGATGGAGAATACTGATGCCGCTGAAGGTCAGCTTCATTGTCGTGTTGTGTGAATTTTGCTGTGCTCTGGAAACATCCTGAGCGAGTGGATTAATCACCTTACCGTCCTGCAAAATAAAATCGCCGTCGGGGTTATGCTCCGGATTATCCACCAGCCATAAATAGCCAAGACTGGAATTCAGTGTTACCTCAGCGGCGGAACGGTAATCCCAGTCAGTCCATACATCGCCGTTCACCAGCAGAAATGGCTCATTACCCTCCGCGCCGGATAACATAGGCAACGCCTTGAGAATGCCGCCACCGGTTTCCAGCGCTTCGCTTTCTGCCGAGTACTGAATCTGTGCACCAAAGGCGCGGCCATCGCCGAGCTGTTGTTCGATTTTGTGGCCAAGGTAGGCGTGATTAATCACCAGTTCGGTAAAACCTGCAGCCACCAGCTTTTCGATGTGATGCACAATCAGGGATTTGCCCGCCAGCGGTAACAGAGGCTTAGGGCACTGATCGGTCAAGGGTGCCATCCGCGTGCCGCGCCCGGCGGCTAAAATCATGGCTTTCATTCGGCACTGCTGTCCCGCAGCGCCTCAGTACCTGCTGGCGGAATAAGCGCATTCAGTGAGGCCAATGCCGGCATAAAGCGCTTTTCCAGCCACTGACTGAAGGCTTCAAATTCATCATAGCGGCTGCAGATTTCCTGCAGGTACTGACAGGTATTGGGGATGTCGGCCAGATAACCGGGTTTGCCGTCACGCAGATTCAGACGGGCAAAAATACCCGCCACTTTTAAATGACGCTGCATGCTCACCCAGTCGAAGTCGCGCTGAAATTCTTCCCAGCTGTCGAGATATACCCCGAGCGGCCGGGCGGCTTCCCAGTATTCTGCCGCCAGTTCGTCCACCAGCGCTTGTGGCCAGCGCACATAGCTGTCGCGCAACAGCGAAATCAGATCGTAGGTCGCCGGTCCGGCCACAGCATCCTGAAAATCAATGACCCCCAGTGAACCGTCATCCCGCAGCATCAGATTGCGCGAATGAAAATCCCGGTGCACGACGACCTGACGCTGCGCCAATGCCCGTTCGCGCAGGGTAGTGAATACAGATTGCAGCATATCCTGCTCTGCGCCGGACAGCTCCATGCCCAACTGTTGCTGACACAGCCAGTCCGGGAACAGCGCCATTTCCCGATCCAGCAGTTCGGCATCATAAACCGGCAGATTTTTAACCGGCATGGTCTGGATATGCAGCAGCTGACGTATCGCCTGGCGATAGTAATCACTGACTTCGCTCAGGGTGATGTCATCGCGGTGCAACGCCGGCCACAGCAGACGGTCGCCGAAATCTTCCAGCAGCATAAAGCCACGTTCAAAGTCGTAATCAATAACCCTTGGTACCGCGACTTCGTGATCGCGCCAGGCTTTGGCGATGGCGACAAATCTGGGGTTATCTTCCTTATCCGCTGGAGCATCCACCGCGATCCAGCTGAAGTCTTTGTGCTGCAGGCGGAAGTAGCGGCGGAAACTGGCATCGCCGGAAACCATGGTTACTGTGAATTCCATCTGTGCACTGCTGCTGTCGGCAGCGCTTTCAACAGCGTTTTCCAGCGGACTGGCATCCCCTTCAGGGCTGGCAGCGATATTATTGTTAGCGTTACTGCTGGTATACCGACGGATTGCGTCGGCAGCCCAGCGCGCGAGATCGTCCCGGCGCTGATCCATATTGTCCTCTCAGACTCTGTCATTATCCGGGCAGCCAACAGACGGTCAGCTGGCCCTGTTTTGTTAAGTTTTACCGGCCGCGGGGAATCGCACGGCCCGACGAATCATCAAATCGTGTGCAAAGCCGCGCTGTTCAACGCGGTCTGTGCGGCTTTCTGCGGCCTGAAGCGGTTCTGTTTTGACGCAACCGTGTTGCGCACGGCCCGCTTAGCTGGCTAAATCACTCTGTTCATAGCAGCCGCATGGCCATTATGACCATCAACAGGCCTGTTAATTCATGGCGGCAGGCCCTAAAATTGGGCGCTTTTGTGGCTACCGGATTGCTCCGGGAACCTGCGGTTATTTGCAGGGGCTAAGATAACACACTCAATATGGATAGGCGCTACAGCCACACATGACTCAGCTTCATCCCGTCAGACATTGTTTTTCTGCCAGCCGCCAACTGCTTTCTTCTGCTGTGGCCTGCGCTTCGTTAGCGCTGGCATTCGCCGCGGGCAGCGCTTCTGCCGACGATTCTGTTCCGCCTCTGGGCTGGTATCCACGTGATCAGCTGAGCGCAGAAGAACAGGAAATCCTGCCGGATTTCTGCAGCGGCAATTACCGCGTACCTGAATTTACCCGCTTACCGGAAGGCCGCATTGAAGCGGAAGCCGATGAATCCACCTCTGACCGTGACGGCAATACCGTGCTCAGCGGTGATGTGATTATTCGTCAGACCGATCAGCGCCTCAGTGCCGACACCGTACGCTGGAATCAGACCAGTTACTCAGGCCAGCTTGATGGCAGCGTGTCCCTCGCCAGCCCGGATATGGTGCTGTATGGCGAGTCCGCCACCATCCTTAACGGTGGCGAAGTGGTTAACTTTTATAACTCCGAATATTCAGTGCCCGCACGCCACTTCCGCGGTACCGCAGACAGCATCGAAACACCGGAAGAGAATAAGCTGGATCTGACCAACGCCACCTTTACCTTCTGTGAGCCGGGTCAGAACGACTGGGATCTCGCCGCCAGTGAGCTGCACCTGAATCAGGAAACCGGCATTGGCAGCGCCTGGCATACCCGCCTGCGCATCAAAGAAGTGCCGGTGATGTACATCCCTTATTACCGCTTTCCGATCGACGACCGTCGGATGACGGGTTTCCTTGACCCCAGCTTTACCGTCAACGGTGAAGGTCAGGCAGAAGATATTCAGATTCCGTTTTACTGGAACATTGCTCCCAACGCCGATGCCACCATTATTGGTCACCATATCCTTGACCGGGGCATGCTGTGGGAAACCCAGTTCCGCCATAAAACGGCGTTGCTTGGTGATGGCGAGCTGAACTACGGCTACCTTGGCCATGACGCCACGGAAGATGATGAACGCTGGCTGATCAACTACCAGCAGTCCGGCACCTTCGGCCATGGCTGGAGCCACGACTGGGTCTACAACCACCTCAGCGACAAAGACTATCTGTCGGATATGAGCCCGGCGGCAGCCGTGGACCGTACCACACACATGCCGCGCCGCGGCGTGATTCAGTGGAATCAACGCGCCTGGCACTTCGATATCACAGCGGAAGGTTTTCAGACCATCGACGATTCCATTGCCCTGCGCAACCGCCCCTATCGCCGTCTGCCGCAGCTGAACCTGAGTTATTCTGAGGTGCAGATTAATAACTGGCAGTTTGGCCAGAAGCTGCAGACCACCCGCTTTACCCGTGACGAAACCGCGACGATCGGTAGTTCTGAACAAACCCTGAGCGGCTTTGACGCCCTCAACGGCGACCGTATTCTGTCTGACAGCAAAGTGGCGTACCCGATGGAATGGCCATTCGGCTTCCTGACGCCGGCGGCGGAATACCGTTACCGCGCTTACAACCTGACTAACGCAGACGACACCCTCGGCGATTTTGATACCGACATCAGCCATGGCGCACCGCGTTACAGCGTCGATGGCGGCCTGTATTTCGACCGTGAATTCAACTTCTTTGGTGAGGAATACCAGCAGACGCTGGAACCACGTCTGTATTGGGTGAAAAGCCCTTACATCAGCGATCAGAACGAGATTCCGAACTTCGACAGTACGCGCACCACAGTGACCTACGCCAGCCTGTTTCAGGGTGACCGCTTTACCGGTGGCGACCGTCTTGCCGACCTCGACCAGATCAGCGCCGGTATCACCACGCGCTTTATTAATGCCTCCGGTATGGAACGTTTCCGCGCCAGTGCCGGTCGCATCTGGTACAACGGCGACCGGCTGGTGCAACTTAACGGCACCACACTGCCGGAGCGGGATACCCAGGGCACATCCAGTCTGCTGGGTGAAGTGGAATGGAGCCCGGGCATGAACTGGTCTCTGTACCATACACTGGAATGGAACAGCTACCACGACTTCGCCGTACAGCGCCGCTATGGTGCGCGCTATGCCAGCGACGAGAACCGTTTCTTTAATCTGGCAACCAACACCACCCAGTACTGGAACAACACGGATGAAACCGTAGAGACCACTACCCGCCAGATTGATATCGGGGCGTTCTGGGCCCTCAACGACCGCTGGGCTCTGGTGGGCCGTCAGTTGCGTGATATGCGTTCCTACGACAACGATGAGCGCAGCCCGATCAGCCCGGTACTGGAATCGCTGATCGGTTTTGAATATCAGAACTGCTGCTGGCGCACCCAGATTATGTACCGCAAGACCTCGCCGCGCGATACAGACGCCGGCACCGAATACAGTACCAAAGAACGCTACGGCCTGATGCTCAGCATCCAGCTGAAAGGTCTCAGTACCTTCGGCAGCAGTGGCGACAGCATTATCAGTGAAGGCATAACCGGATACTCAAGACGTAAATACCATGACTATTAAGAATTTCCTGCTCAGCAGCCTGCTGGCGGCCATCAGCTTCACCAGCCAGGCCGCGCCTCAACTCCTCGACGAAGTAGCCGCCGTGGTTGAAGACGACGTCATTATGCAGAGCGAACTCGATGCACGCATCGATATGATCGAGAAGCAGGCCCAGGGCAAATCCTTACCTCCGGCCGACGTCTTACGCAGCCAGGTGCTGGAGCAGATGATTACCGAAAGCATCCAGCTGCAGATGGCTGACCGTGCTGGTGTGCGCATCAGTGATGATCAGATGACTGAAGCCCTGAACCGCATCGCGGCGCAGAACAAAATGAGTCTGGATCAGTTCCGCCAGACCATGGAGTCTGAGGGCGTTCCGTTTGATCAGGCGCGCAGCCAGATTGAAAATGAAATGCGCATCAGCCGTGTGCAACGTTATCAGGTGGGAGAGCGCATCCAGATCACAGATCAGGACGTGGATTACTTCCTCGCCTCTGATCTCGGCAAAATGGCCTCCGCCGCTGAGTTCCACCTCGGCCATATCCTGATTTCTGTGCCGTCAGACGCTTCCGCCTCTGACCTGAAAAAAGCCAAAGCCAAAGCCGATGAGCTGGTGAAAAAGCTGCGTAATGGCGCTGATTTCCGCGAGACTGCCATTGCTGAATCCGCTGGCCAGAACGCCCTCAACGGCGGTGATCTGGGCTGGCGTAAAGAAGCTCAGCTGCCGGGTATCTTTGCCGATGCTGTGCCGAAACTGAATGCCGGTCAGGTGGCTGATCCGATCAAAAGCGCCAGTGGCTTTCATATTGTAAAAGTTCTGGAAAAGCGTGGTGGTACCACCAAGCTGATCACCCAGACCAAAACCCGTCATATTCTGATTCAGACTAACGAACTGCGCGATCAGCAGGACGCCAAAGACCTGATCGCCAGCATCTACCAGCGCCTGCAGGCCGGTGAAGACTTTGCAGCCCTGGCGCGCGAATACAGCGACGATCCGGGCAGCGGCGCCAGTGGCGGCGACCTTGGCTGGGTAAATCCGGGCGATATGGTGCCGTCCTTTGACGCCACCATGCAGGAAACCGCTGTTGGTCATATCAGTGCGCCGTTTGAAAGCCAGTTCGGCTGGCACATCCTGCAGGTCGAAGACCGCCGGGAAACTGACGTTGGCGCCGAAAACCAGCGTAATCAGGTGCGCAACATGCTTTATCAGCGCCGCTTTGAAGAAGAACTGCCAATCTGGCTGCGTAAGATCCGCTCTGAAGCTTACGTCGATATCAAGGCTGACTCATGAGCGCACGTCTGGCGATTACCGCTGGCGAACCTGCCGGCATTGGTCCGGATCTGTGCATTCAGATCGCCCAGGAAGTCCGCCACTGCGAACTGGTGGTGATCGCTGACCCGCAGCTGCTGGAACAGCGCGCACGTGAGCTTGAGCTGCCGCTGACCATCCGCCTGTTCAGCGACGCTGAGCCACTGTGCATTGATGAGCCGGGAACACTCTGTGTCTGCCCGGTTGAACTGCAAGCCCCGGTGACGGCTGGTGAACTGAACGTCGCCAACAGCCACTACGTGCTGGAAACCCTGCGCGTCGCCGTACAGGGTGCCCTTGATAAGCGCTGGCAGGGTATTGTTACCGCGCCGGTGCACAAAGGCATTATCAACGATGCCGGTATCCACTTCAGTGGTCATACCGAGTATTTCCGCGATTACTGCGGCGTTGAAGAAGTGGTGATGATGCTCGCCACCAGCGATCTGCGCGTAGCATTAGTAACCACTCACCTGCCGCTCAGGGACGTTGCTGACGCAATTACAGCGGATCGTATCAAGCGCGTTACCCGTATCCTTGATCACGATCTGAAAACCTTCTTCGGCATTGCTGCACCGCATATTCTGGTGGCGGGCCTGAACCCGCACGCCGGCGAAGACGGCCATCTGGGGCGCGAAGAACTGGATATTATTATCCCCACCCTGAATGAACTCAGGGCAGAAGGTATGAATCTCACCGGTCCCCTGCCGGCAGATACCCTCTATACTCCAAAACATCTTGAACACGCTGACGCGACTCTGGCCATGTACCATGATCAGGGACTGCCGGTGCTGAAATTCCACGGCTTCGGCCGCGCTGCCAACATCACCCTTGGCATGCCGGTTATCCGTACCTCCGTGGATCACGGTACCGCACTGGATCTGGCTGCGACAGGAACCGCCGACGCCGGCAGCCTGCACACCGCCATCGACGTCGCTCTGCAAATGGCACAGGCACATGTCCGATAATAAACACAGCAAGACGCATATTCCCAAAGCCCAGGGCCATAAAGCCCGTAAACGCTTTGGTCAGAACTTCCTTCACGATAGCCATGTGATCGACAAGATCGTGCGTGCCATCAACCCGAAACACAGCGACGCACTGGTCGAAATCGGCCCAGGCATGGGGGCTCTGACCGAGCCGTTACTGGATGCCTGCGGCAAACTCGATGTGGTGGAACTGGACCGCGATCTGATTCCGATTCTGCGCACCAAGTTCTTCAACTACCCTGAGTTCACCATTCACGAAGGGGATGCCCTGAAGTTCGACTTCAACACCATTCTCAAGCCGGGTCAGCAGCTGCGTATCGTCGGTAACCTGCCGTACAACATCTCAACGCCGCTGATCTTCCACTTTCTGGCGCATCACACCATCGTCAAAGATATGCACTTTATGCTGCAGAAAGAGGTGGTTGACCGTCTGGCCGCCGGACCGGGAACCTCAGATTATGGCCGTCTGGGTATTATGGCGCAGTACTACTGCAAGGTTGAGCCACTGTTTATTGTCGGCCCGGGCTCCTTCAATCCGCCGCCTAAGGTCGACTCCGCCATTGTGCGTCTGTCTCCTTATGATGAACTGCCCTGCCCGGCCAAAGACATCAAAACGCTGGAACGGGTTGTTCGGGAAGCCTTCAGTATGCGCCGTAAGACCCTGCGTAATACACTGAAGAACCTGATCAGNGCNGANCAGCTGGNAGCCCTCGGCATTGATAANGGGCTGCGTCCTGAGCGCCTGNCGCTGCAGGAATACGTCNGTATCGCTGANGCCGTNTATGAGCTGCAGCAACAGGCCGACGACACTAACGGAGAGNCATAAATGATTACTGACGAGCTTAACGAAAGCATCCGCGTCAGCGTCGAAACCGAATATCTGGATGAGCAATCGGTACCGGAAGATAAGCGTTTTGTCTTCGCCTACCANATTGCCATCAACAACAAGGGTGAACAGGCTGCAACCCTGCGCACCCGCCACTGGTTTATNACCGATGGCAACAATGAAATGCAGGAAGTGAAAGGCGATGGCGTGGTCGGTGAACAACCGACCATTGAACCAGGCGAAACCTACCGCTATTCATCCGGTTCTGTGCTGGCCACNGAAGTGGGCAGCATGCGTGGCTACTATGTNATGGAAGCCGATGACGGCACCCTGTTCCATGCCACTGTNCCNGTCTTTACTCTGGCCATCCCTTCTGCGCTCAACTGACCACCGGCCGCACNGTCGACCATAAGATTACTATATGGCAATATACGCATTNGGCGACATTCAAGGTTGCTTTGAACCGCTTCAGCGCCTGCTGGCAAAAGTAAACTACGATCCGCAGCAGGATCAGTTATGGTTTGCCGGTGATCTGGTTAACCGTGGCCCGATGTCGCTGGAAACACTGCGCTTTATTAAAGGTCTGGGTCATCGCGCCCGCTGTGTACTTGGCAATCACGATCTGCACCTGCTGGCGATCCATTACGGCGGTCAATCAGTGCGCAATCACGATACCCTGATGCCCATACTTGGTGCGCCGGATCGCGAAGAACTGATGGACTGGCTCAGATTTCAGCCATTGGTTATTCTCGATGAAGGCCGCAACTGGTGTATGAGCCANGCCGGTATTCCGCCCAAGTGGAGCGCNCGCAAAGCCCGCCGCCTGGCTCAGGAAGTCGAAGACGTGCTGCAGAGCAACCATTGCGAAGATTTCTTCCGCAANATGTACGGCAACCTGCCAAACCGCTGGCAGAAAGGCCTGCAGGGCATCGACCGGCAACGGCTGATCGTNAATTACCTGACGCGCATGCGCTTTATCAGTGCCGATGGCGAGCTGGATCTNACCAGTAAAGAAGGCGTCGAAACCGCGCCGGAAGGCTNTATTCCATGGTTCGAAGCCGCCGGNCGCAAAGCCGNGGGAACCCGTCTGCTGTTTGGCCACTGGGCCGCACTGGANGGGAATGTCCCGGTACCCGATATTTATGCCCTCGACACAGGTTGTGTCTGGGGTGGACAACTGTCAGCCCTGCGCCTGGATGATCAGCAATGGTTCCGGGTGCCGGCCCAACCGGAGAATTAACTATGAGTGGTTTCCAGCGTATTTCCGCAGGCGATGCCAAGGCCTTGATTGAACAGGGAAATCTGAACGTTGCCGANATCCGTGATGCCATGAGTTACCAGTCTGGCCACATCAGCAAAGCACAGCGTGTGGACAACGATAACCTTAAAGAATTTATGGNCTCTGTCAGCAAAGATGACCCATTACTGGTCTGTTGTTANCACGGNAACTCCAGCCAGGGTGCNGCACAGTTCTTCGCCGGTCAGGGGTTCAGCAAAGTCTACAGTCTCGATGGCGGATATGAGATGTGGAAACTGGCTTTTCCGGACCTGACGGAAGCCTGATAAAACCTGCTTAAAGGCCCGTTTTTACGGGCCTTTTTTATTTTCNNAGTGCGCTGTTTTTAATTCTGTTTTTAACCCTTCCTACCAAAGTTGCGAACNCCCTTTACAGTTTCGGGCACGTTCAATGCATAGTCTTTTTACCAACGGCAGAAATTTGTCATAAAAAATTCCTGCTTTTTCTATCAACATTTTTTTACTGGTATATACCAGAAACTCTGAACCATACTATGGCAGAGACATCNGAATTTAATTACGGGTTTTTATGTAGTAATCGTAGCAAAGTAGCCTGACAAATCAGGTGAACGGAGAGGTGAACTTATGAGTGTATTCAGNCGGTATAAAGACAGGTATCAGTCGACCCAGGAAGAGGTCATGAGCCTGCAGGACTACCTTGAACTCTGTAAGAAAGATAAATCCGTTTATGCCACTGCCGCTGAGCGTATGCTGATGGCCATTGGCGAACCACAACTGATTGAAACATCCAAAGANATACGCCTCAGCCGTATTTTCTCCAACAAAGTCATCAAGCGATACCCCGCGTTTTCTGAATTCTACGGCATGGAAGANGCCGTTGAGAATATTGTTTCTTACTTCCGCCACGCCGCNCANGGGCTGGAAGAACGCAAACAGATCCTTTATCTGCTGGGCCCTGTNGGTGGTGGTAAGTCCTCACTTGCAGAGCGNCTGAANCACCTGATGGAAACCATTCCTTTTTATGCCATTAAGGGATCTCCGGTTTTCGAATCACCGCTGGGTCTGTTTGATCCGAATGAAGATGCNGCCATCCTCGAAGAAGATTATGGCATCCCCAGCCGTTACCTGGGCAAGGTGATGTCNCCGTGGGCAGTAAAACGTCTNCATGANTTTGGCGGTGATATCAGTAAGTTCGAAGTCGTTAAACTCTACCCATCCATTCTNGANCAGGTCGGTGTTACCAAAACCGAACCGGGCGATGAGAACAACCAGGATATTTCCTCTCTGGTGGGTAAAGTCGATATCCGCAAACTGGAAGATTTCTCTCAGGACGACCCGGATGCTTACTCCTACTCCGGTGGTCTGTGCCGNGCTAACCAGGGCCTGATGGAATTCGTGGAAATGTTCAAGGCCCCNATTAAAGTGTTACACCCGTTACTTACCGCNACACAGGAAGGTAACTACAACGGNACCGAAGGCATGGGCGCGATTCCTTATGAAGGCATCCTGCTTGCTCACTCCAACGAATCTGAATGGCAGACNTTCCGCAACAACAAGAATAACGAAGCATTCCTCGACCGGGTNTACATCGTTAAAGTCCCTTATTGTCTGCGCGTAAATGAAGAAGTAAAAATTTACGAAAAACTGCTGTCCAGCAGCTCACTGGCTGCCGCCCATTGCGCGCCGGATACCCTGAGCATGNTGGCTAAGTTTTCTGTACTGTCGCGCCTGAAAGTGCCGGANAATTCCAGCATTTATTCAAAAATGCGCATCTACAATGGTGAGAACCTGAAAGATACGGATCCGAAAGCCAAGTCCATTCAGGAATACCGTGATGCCGCTGGCGTCGATGAAGGCATGAACGGTATTTCGACCCGTTTTGCNTTCAANATTCTGTCTAAGGTATTTAACTTTGATACCACAGAAGTTGCTGCCAACCCGGTTCACCTGCTNTATGTACTGGAACAGGCGATTGANCANGANCAGTTCCCGGAAGAAACTCACGACCGTTACCTGAACTACCTGAAAGAATATCTGGCAACCGATTACGTAGANTTTATCGGTAAAGAAATTCAGACCGCCTACCTCNAGTCTTATGCCGAGTACGGTCAGAANATCTTTGACCGTTACGTAACCTACGCTGATTTCTGGATTCAGGATCAGGAATACCGTGATCCGGAAACCGGTGAAATGTTTGACCGTGTTGCCATCAANGAAGAACTGGAGAAAATTGAAAAAGCAGCAGGCATCAGCAATCCNAAAGATTTCCGTAATGAAATCGTTAACTTCGTGTTNCGCGCCCGCGCCAACAACAATGGCAATAATCCTTCCTGGCAGTCGTACGAAAAAATGCGTGCGGTTATCGAGAAGAAAATGTTTGCCAATACCGAAGATCTTCTGCCGGTNATTTCCTTCTCGGCGAAATCTTCTTCTGACGATCAGAAGAAACACGATGACTTTGTCGACCGCATGGTTGCCCGCGGTTATACAGAGAAACAGGTCCGTCTGTTGTCAGAATGGTATCTGCGCGTACGTAAGTCACAGTAAGACTGAATCCCACCGGGCAACCGGTGGGTTTTATTCCGGGGCAACTATTTCCGGAACAGCAGGAGAAGTGTATGTCGTATATCATTGATCGGCGCCTGAACGGAAAGAACAAAAGCATGGTTAACCGGCAGCGTTTTCTTGAACGCTACCGCAAGCACATCAAAGAAGCCGTAACCGAGTCCGTTAATGGCCGCTCCATTACCGATATGGAACGTGGAGAACAGATCAGTATTCCTACCCGTAATACTCATGAGCCTTCCATTTCACATGGTCCGGGAGGCAAACAGCACCGGGTATTCCCTGGTAATAAAGAATTTGCTACCGGCGATGAGCTGGAAAAACCTCAGGGGGGCGGCGGTGGTGGTGCCGGTTCCGGTAATGCCAGCAATCAGGGTAAAGGGGAAGACGAATTTTCTTTTTACATCACCAAAGAAGAGTTTCTGACTTATCTGTTCGATGACCTTGAGTTACCGAACATGATCAAAAAAACACTGAGTCAGACCAAAGATTTCAAAACCCGCCGCGCCGGTTTTGTTTCTGAAGGTACGCCAAACAATCTTTCCGTCGTGCGTTCTCTGCGTAATGCCCACGCACGCCGTATTGGTATGACGGTTGGCAAACGCAAAAAACTGAAAGAGCTGAAGCTGGCGCTGGAAGCGCTTAATCCAACGGAAGATGATACCCGTGCGGAAGTCTCCGCATTGCGTGAACAGATCGAGTCACTGGAAGGTAAACTGAAAAATGTTCCTTTCCTCGATGATATTGATCTGCGCTACCGCAGCCAGGTCAAAGTGCCGACACCAAGCAGTAAAGCGGTCATGTTCTGCCTGATGGATGTTTCCGGCTCCATGACTCAGGATATTAAAGACATTGCCAAGCGCTTTTATATTCTGCTGTATCTTTTCCTGCAGAAGAATTACGAACACATTGAGCTGGTGTTTATCCGACACCACACCAGTGCTAAAGAAGTGGATGAGCAGGATTTCTTCTACTCCCGGGAAACCGGCGGCACCATCGTATCCAGTGCACTGAAGCTGATGCATGACATTGTGCAGGAGCGTTACAGCTCCAGCGAATGGAACATTTACGCAGCGCAGGCATCGGATGGTGACAACTGGGACGACGACTCCCCGGTCTGCTCGCAGATCCTGCAGAAGCAGCTGCTGCCGCTGGTGCAGTATTTTGCCTACATTGAAATTACGCCTAACCAGCATCAGGCTCTTTGGGAAGCCTACACCGGCTTACAGAAATCCCATCCAGCAGAATTTGCCATGGCACAGATCCGCAGCCCGGCAGATATTTTCCCGGTCTTCCGCGACCTGTTTGCGAAAGAACGGCATCAGGAGGCGTCATGAACGAGAACGTACCTGCTAAAGAACGTCAGTACCTGTCGACGGATTCTGACTGGAATTTTGAGCTGTTAGAAACCTACGACCGGGAAATTGCCCGCATTGCTGCAGGTTATCAGCTGGACACTTACCCCAATCAGATTGAAATCATCAGCGCTGAGCAGATGATGGACGCCTACTCGTCTGTCGGTATGCCCATCGGTTACAACCACTGGTCTTACGGCAAGCAATTCCTGCACACGCAGAAAAATTATCAGCGTGGTCAGATGGGGCTGGCTTATGAGATTGTGATTAACTCCAATCCCTGCATTGCCTATCTGATGGAAGAAAACACCATGCCGATGCAGGCACTGGTGATCGCACATGCCTGCTATGGTCATAACTCGTTCTTCAAAGGTAATTACCTGTTCCGTACCTGGACGGATGCCAGTGCCATTATCGATTATCTGGTATTCGCCAAAAATTATGTGCGCAAGTGCGAAGAACGCCACGGTCAGGCCGAAGTAGAACAGGTACTCGACGCCTGCCACGCTCTGCAGAACTATGGTGTCGACCGTTACCGCCGGCCAAAGCCGATTTCTGCCGCAGAAGAAAAAATGCGTCAGGAAGAACGGGAAAGCATTCTGCAGCAGCAGGTCAATGATCTGTGGCGCACACTGCCAAGTTCGCCAAAAGAGGAAGCGAAAAAACGGACTAAGCGTAAATTCCCGGATGAACCGCAGGAAAATATTCTGTATTTCCTGGAAAAGAACGCGCCGCTACTCGCACCATGGCAACGTGAGCTGATCCGCATTGTGCGTAAAATATCTCAGTATTTTTATCCACAACGCCAGACTCAGGTGATGAACGAAGGCTGGGCGACGTTCTGGCACTACACCCTGCTGAATCACCTTTATGATGAAGGTAAAGTGACCGACGGTTTTATGATGGAAATTCTGTCATCGCACAGTAACGTCATTTATCAGCCGGGTTACGATTCACCTTATTACAGCGGCATTAACCCGTACGCACTGGGATTCAACATGTTCCGCGATATTAAACGGATCTGTGAAAACCCGACCGACGAAGACCGCGAGTGGTTCCCGGAAATGGCCGGCAAAGACTGGCTGGAAACCCTGCACTTCGCCATGCGTAACTTTAAGGATGAAAGTTTTATTCAGCAGTTCCTGTCGCCGAATATGATGCGTGAATTCCATATGTTCAGCATTTACGACGACGACGAAAAAGATCACTACAAAGTTGAGGCGATTCACAACGACCAGGGCTACCGCAAAATTCGCGAAAGTCTGGCCAGTCAGTACGATCTGTCCCGGCGCGAACCGAATATTCAGATTACCAATGTGGATATCGAGGGTGACCGCTCTCTGACCTTGCGTCATACCATGCAAAACGACACACCGCTGTCAGAAGACGTGCACGAAGTGATGAAGCATCTGCATTTCCTCTGGGGCTTTGATATTCATCTGGAAACCTGTAAAGACGATCGACTGATCAAACGCCAGAGTGTGCCGGACATGAAAATGCCGTAATACTCTTTCCCCAAACACAGCCACATTCACCAACAAAAAAAGGCCGCATCAGCGCACTGCTGTCCCACAGTTTAAAACGGATCTTTTTATAAACGGCTTTTAATGCCGCAAAGCCTTATGCCTCCTGGGGGAACTTATCCCC